>NZ_JBFRER010000012.1:0-94993 GCF_052114405.1 Streptomyces sp. M-16
ACACGACGCACGGCCCGCGACGCGGAAGCCACCACCGCGGAAGCCACCACCGCAGAGGCCACGACCGCGGAGGCCACCACGCACGGGCCACGACCCGGAGGACACGTACCACCATGGGCAAACCCCTCAAGCAGATCCATCTGGCCGCGCACTTCCCCGGGGTCAACAACACCACCGTGTGGAGCCACCCGGAGGCCGGCAGCCACATCGACTTCGACTCCTTCGTCCACTTCGCGCGGACCGCCGAACGCGCCCGCTTCGACTTCCTCTTCCTCGCCGAGGGACTGCGGCTGCGCGAACAGGGCGGCCTGATATACGACCTGGACGTGGTCGGCCGGCCCGACACCTTCACGGTGCTCTCCGCCCTCGCCGCCGTGACCGAGCACCTGGGCCTGACCGGCACCATCAACTCCACCTTCAACGAGCCCTACGAGGTGGCCCGCCAGTTCGCCACCCTCGACCACCTGTCGGGCGGCCGGGCCGCCTGGAACGTGGTGACGTCCTGGGACGCCTTCACCGGTGAGAACTTCCGGCGCGGCGGCTTCCTGCCGCGCGAGGAACGCTACGGGCGGGCGCGGGAGTTCCTGGCCACCGCCCGCGAACTGTTCGACTCCTGGGACGGGGGCGAGATCCTCGCCGACCCGGCGTCGGGGGTCTTCCTGCGGGACGCGGGCGCGGGCGCCTTCGTCCACCGGGGCGAACAGTTCGACATCTCGGGGCGGTTCAACGTGCCGCGCAGCCCCCAGGGCCGACCGGTGATCTTCCAGGCGGGCGATTCGGAAGAGGGCCGGGAGTTCGCCGCGGCCGACGCCGACGCCATCTTCAGCCGGTACGCCACGCTGGAGGAGGGCCGGGCCTTCTACGCCGACGTCAAGGGCCGGCTCGCCCGGTACGGCCGCACCCCGGACCGGCTGAAGATCCTGCCCGCGGCCACCTTCGTCCTCGGTGACACCGACGCCGACGCCCGGGAACTGGCCCGCGAGGTACGCCTCGCGCAGGTCAGCGGGGCCACGGCGATCAAGTACCTGGAGCACGTCTGGAACCGGGACCTGTCCGCCTACGACCCGGACGGCCCGCTCCCGGAGACCGACCCGGTCCCGGGGGAGAACACCGTCGCGCGGGGCCGGGCCAGCGTGCGCATGTTCCGCGACCCACTGGCCACCGCCAGGCAGTGGCGGGAGCTGGCCGCCGCCCGGAAGCTGTCGATCCGGGAGCTGGTGATCGAGACGACCGGACGGCAGACCTTCATCGGCTCGCCCGCCACCGTCGCCACCGCGATCGACGACCTGGTCCAGCAGGACGCGGCCGACGGTTTCATCCTCGTCCCGCACCTGACGCCCGGCGGCCTGGACGGCTTCGCCGACACCGTCGTCCCGCTGCTCCAGGAACGGGGGGTCTTCCGGCGCGAGTACTCCGGCCCCACCCTGCGCGACCACCTGGGCCTGGCCTCGGCGCGGATCCCGGCCCCCACCGGCCCCTGAGGAGGAGCACCGTGTCCCGTACCCCCCTCGGGGTCCTCGACCTCGTCCCCGTCCCGTCCGGCTCCACCGCCACCGAGGCGCTGCACCACACCGTCGCCCTCGCCCGGCAGGCCGAGCGGCTCGGCTACGCCCGCTACTGGTTCGCCGAGCACCACCTGAACCCGGGGGTGGCCGGGACCTCGCCCGCCGTGCTGCTGGCGCTGACCGCCTCGGCCACGTCCACGATCCGGATCGGGTCGGGGGCCGTCCAGCTGGGCCACCGCACCGCGCTGTCGACGGTGGAGGAGTTCGGGCTGATCGACGCCCTGCACCCGGGCCGCCTCGACCTGGGCCTGGGCCGCTCGGCCGGCCGTCCGCCGCGGCCCGCGCCGGACGCGGCCCCGCCCTTCGAGGGGTGGACGCCGGGCGGGCTGCGGATACCGCCCCGGTTCTCCTTCGCCCACCTCCTCGGCCACCCGCGCGTGGCCCTCCAGCAGCGGTTGCTGAACCTGCCCGGGGCCGGCCCGCAAGACTACGCCGAGCAGGTGGGCGACGTACTGGCCCTGCTACGCGGCGAATACCGCTCCCCGGAGGGGGTGGAGGCGCACGCCGTGCCCGGTGAGGGGGCCGACGTCCAGGTGTGGATCCTGGGCAGCAGCGGCGGGCAGAGCGCGGAGGCGGCCGGCGCGAACGGGCTGCGCTTCGCCGCGAACTACCACGTGAGCCCGGCGAGCGTGCTGGAGGCGGCGGAGGGCTACCGGGCCGCCTTCAAGCCGTCCGCCGCGCTGGAGCGGCCGTACCTGACGGTGTCCGCGGACGTGGTGGTGGCCCCGGACGACGCCGAGGCCCGGGAGCTGGCCGCCGGATACGCCCCCTGGGTGCGCAGCATCCGTACGGCCGAGGGCGCGATCCCCTTCCCCTCGCCGCGGGAGGCGCGGGAGCTGGTGGCCGGCTGGTCGGCGGCCGATCACGCGCTGGTCGCCGACCGGGTGGAGACCCAGTTCACGGGGTCGCCGGCGACCGTCGCGGACCACCTGGAGCGGCTGCGGGAGGCCACCGGCGCGGACGAGCTGCTGATCACGACGATCACGCACTCGCCCGCCGACCGGGTGCGCTCGTACCGGCTGCTGGCCGAGGAGTGGGCCCGGCGTCCTTGACCGGTGCCGGCCGGAGGCGGTCCGCGCCGCCGGGTTTCGCGGGGCTGCTCGCGGTCAGACGCGGGAGGAGCCACGAAACCTACGGAAGGGATCTGCCGTGAACGACGTCTCCCGTCTGCCCGGCGCCGCGCACCACCACTGGCAGTGGCAGGCACGGGCCGCCTGCCGGGGCCTGGGCCCCGGCAGGTTCTTCCACCCCGCCGGAGAGCGGGGCGAGGAGCGCGAGGACCGGGACGAGGCCGCCAAGCGGGTGTGCCAGGGCTGCCCGGTGCGGGCGGCCTGCCTGGAGCACGCGCTGCGCACCCGGGAGCCCTTCGGGGTGTGGGGCGGGCTGACGGAGGAGGAGCGGCGGCGGCTGCTGTCCGGCGCCGCCGCCCGGACCGTGTCGGTGTAGCACCGGGCCCGTTACGGGCGGTAGCACCGGGCCCGTTACGGGCGCGCCTCCTCCCAGGCCCGGGCGAACAGTTCGTGCGGGGGCAGCGGGGCCAGCAGCCGCAGCGTCATCGCGTACAGGTTCCTGCCCCCGGCCCACGCCAGGTGGCCGTCCAGTTTGGCCTTCTCCAGCGGAAGGTGCGGGGCCTTCAGGTCCGCCCAGTCCCCGGGGAGGAAGGCGGTGCGGCCCGCGCGGGCCCGCTTGCCGCTCTCCACGGCCCCCGCCGCGACGAGTTCGCCCTGGGCCGCCTTGTGCCGGGCGGCCGTCCAGCCGTTCCAGCGCCGTACGGCCCGGTCGGTGGGCCGGGCGAGCGCGAGCAGCTGGAGGTGGAGGGCGGCGGCGTCCGCGCCGACCCCGAGGGTCCGGGCGACCTCGGCCACCAGGCCGGGGGCGCTGAGCGAGGGGTCGGTCTCGTAACCGCCCTCGGGCACGGGGGTGTCCGCGGCGCGGGCGGCGAGCCGGTCGAGTCCCTCCAGGAGCCGGACGGTGCGCGGCAGGTCGTCGAGGATCCAGGCCGGTGCCCGGGCTCCGCACGTCGCGGCGGCCCGTTCCGCTCCGCCCGGGGCGGTGAGGGCGGCGGCCCGCAGGAAGGTCTCGCCCGAGGGGGCCGCGACCAGCAGGGTCCCGTCGTCGTACACGGTGTCGGGTACGACGCCCTCCTCCATCGGCCTGGGGCCGGGCAGGACCGTCCCCCGGTACGGGGCGAAGGCCGGGTCGGTGGTCACCGCGCGCCCCAGGCCGGGCAGCCGTCCGAGGGGGATCAGCGCTCCGRGGCCCGCGAGCTGCTCCCGCAGCCGCCGGTGCAGGAGCAGGGCCCCGTGGCGGGCGGGATCCCCGACGGGGCGTTCCGCCAGCGCCCAGGCGATCACGGTGGCGGCCGTCCGGTGGGCGGGCGCCGTGGGGGCCACCCAGCGCCCGGCGGTGCCGTCCGGTTCGGCGTACCGCAGTTCCGGGACGCCGTTGCGGTCCCGGGTGAGGAGGAAGCCGTCCTCGCCGAAGGGGTCGCCCTGCGGGGCGCGTCCGGAGGGCAGGCTCCGGGCCCAGCTCTCGTGCAGGCCCAGCTCGGCCTCCAGGGCGGAGGCCAGTTCCTCGTCGGTGGGCTCCTCGGCGCCGAGGAGCCCGTTCCAGGCGGCGGCCATCCTTTCGGCGGCGGCGGTGGTCCCGGTGGGCTCCCACAGTTCGGCGGGGTCCTGCGGGAGGCCGGCGGCGAGGACCGCCCGGCGTCCGGCCGCGCCCAGTGCCCGGCAGAGCTCGTCGTAGGCGGCGACCATGGCCTTGGTCGCCTTGTACGGGGGCCCGCCCAGCAGGCGCTGGTGCTCGTCGTAGCGGTCGCGGCCCGGGAACCCGGCGAGGACCAGGGCCGCGACGGGGCCGCGTACGCCGGTGAGCCGGGCGAAGGCCTCCCGGGCGGCGGGGGACGCCGTGAGCGGTCCCCGCTCGGCGAGCAGTTCCAGCAGCCGGGGCAGACGGGCGGTGTCGTCCGCGTCGACGGTGGGGGTCTCGCAGTCCTCGGCGCCGTCGGGCGCGGGGTCGGCGGCCCGCTGGAGGAACCATTCCCCGCCGCCGTCGGCGGCGGCCGAGGAGAGGGGGCGTCCGGCGGAGCGGACGGCGGTCAGGGCCTGCGTGGCCGCGCGGCCGGTGCGCCAGGTGCTGCCCGGTTCGGCGAAGGGCTGTCCGCTCCAGGTCTCCAGCAGGGCGGCGAGGGCCGCGCGCTCCCCGTCGGGGGTGGTGGCGGCGCAGGCCCGCCAGGCGACGGCTCCGATCCGGCCCACGAGCGGCTGCCAGGGCGCGTGGCCGGCGGGCAGGGCCAGCAGGCGGGTCTCCTCGTCGATCTCCCCGCGCAGGTGGCGGCCGTCGGCGGCGACGGCGGTGAGCAGGGCGGGCTGCGGCTGGGGCTCGGGGCTGCCGTGGTAGCGGCGCTGGTGGGGCAGCAACCCGTGCAGGGCGGGGGTGAGTTCGGTGTCGGGCACTTCGGTGCGCAGCGACACGGCCGGTTCGGCCCGCATGAGGGCGACGCGGCGGGACAGGGCCCGGCGGCGGCGCAGGACGTCGGCGGCGCGGTGGGCGGCGCGGGCGACGCCTTCGGCGATCCGCGGTTCGAGCGCCCCGGGGAGCGCGGGGGCCGGGTCGTCGTGCAGGGCGGCGTCGAGGAGGTCCCGTACGGCGGGGTCGCCGACGGCGCGCAGGGTCTGGGAGGAGGTTTCGTCGCGGGGGGTCAGGAAGTGCCAGAACGCGGGCGGCGGGACGGGGCCCGCGCCGTCGCCGAAGCCGGGGGTGCGGCGGCGGTCGGAGCCGGGGAAGCCGTGGACCTGCCAGAGCGGGGAGTTGTCCTCGGCGGAGTGGCAGCGGACGGTCTCCTGGCCGGCGAGGACCGCGTCCTCGCCGCCCACGGGCATGCGCAGGATCCCCCAGGGCCGGCGGCCCAGGCGGCGGCTGCGGTAGGAGGCGCTGCGGCCGTCGGTGCCCTGGAGGACGAACTCGCGGGGCGAGGGGCCGGCGTAGGGGGTGCGGTTGAGAACGCGGAAGCCGACGAGGCGGCCGTCCTGTCCGAGCGGGGAGGCGGGGGCGTCAGGGGGCAGCGCGGCGAGGGACTGCACGTCCCCGAAGAGCTGGGTGCCGGGCGGGGGTTCGGCGGCGGTGTGGAAGGCGGGCGGGGTGCGGTCGGTGCCGCGTTCCCCGGTGTCGGGGTCGACGCGGGTCCAGCTGCCCCAGGAGCAGAAGGTGTCGGCGCTCCAGAAGCGGTGGCCGTCGCTCATCTGGACCTCGTGCGAACCGATGCCCTCGCGGCCGCCGGCGCGCAGGACGTTGTGGCCGTCGTGGCGGCCGGTGCCGTCGGGGGTGGCGAACTGGTAGCCGAGGCCGCCCTGGATCATGCCGCCGTAGCGGCGCATGCCGTACGTCTGCTCGGGCTCGAAGACGTCGTCGGGGCGGTCGCTCCAGAAGGCGCGGTCGGGGAAGCCGCTCTTGGGGGCGGTGCTCCAGGCGACGAGGAACTGTCCGCCGATGTGGTGCACGGTGAGCGCGGCCGCCGCGGCGCCGGCCGGGGCGTCCCCCTCCGTCCCGGACACCCGGAAGGTGCAGGCGCCGCGCCGGCCGGCGTGGTCGACGGCGAAGGCACGGTCCGGGCCGTAGACGGTGAGGACGGGCCAGGTGCTGGTCACCCCGACGACCCGGTCGGGGCCGCCCAGCTCGGCGACGGCCTCCTCCAGGGCGGGCCAGCCGTACTCCTCGGGGAGCCCCGCGCGCAGGGCGCGGCCGAGGGGGCCGGTGAGGTCCAGGGCGGCCAGGGCCTCCTCGATGCCGTCCAGGGCGCGGGCGGTGGGGCGGTCCAGCAGTGCGTGGAGCTCGTCGACGGCCTCGTCGGCGGCGGCGAGGCCGCCGCCGCGCAGGGCGTCGAGGAGGGCTTCGACCCGGCTGTGCACCCCGGCGGCGATGCCCGCGTTGCGCGGGAGGCGGGTGATGGCGCTGCCCGCGGTGCGCAGGGCCTCGTGGACGGTGCCCTCCAGGCGGGAGCCGAAGACGGGGTCCGCGGCCAGGGCCTTGAGGTCGCGCCGGGAGCGGCCGTCCCAGAACTCCAGGCGCACGGCCGGTCCGGGGTCCTCGACGGCGATGCCCTCGGCGAGGCAGGCGTCGAGCAGGTCGGCGTCGAGCCCGGGGTGGCGGTAGCGGTCCTCGTGCAGGCGCAGCGGGGCGGCGGCGCGCAGCCGGGGGGCCCAGCGGGTCAGCAGCTCGAAGAGTTCGGCGGGCATGGGCTGGCGCATGACTCCGCTGCCGGAGCGGCCGTGGCCGAAGCGGTGGGTGTAGCGCGCGAACCAGCCGTCGAGGCCGCCCTCGGGGACGATCCGCCCGGCCGCGGCGGCGTCGGCGGCCCCGCAGGCCAGGAGCAGCCGCAGCCAGGCGCTCGCGTCGCCGCGGCTCTCGGGGAACAGGTCGAGGAGCAGGGCGGCGGTGTCGTCGGCCGGGGGGTGCTCGGTCAGCAGGGCCGTGGCGGCGTCGAGCAGCCGGTCGGGGACGTCCTTGCCGCGGGAGGCACCGAGCAGGGCGCCCAGTACCCGGGCCTCCTCGGCGGTGTCGGCTCCGGCCGCGCGGACGGACAGCCGCAGGCGGCGGGCCAGGTCGGCGGGGGGTTCCCCGGGCGAGGCGGCCCACGCCTCCAGGAAGCGTACGAACTCCTGGTGCGCGGCCCGGGGGTCCAGGGTGGCGGCGAGCCAGGTCTGGTGGGCCCCGATCGCGGTGGCGGGGAGTGCTCCGGCGCGGGCGAAGAGCAGGGTGTTGGCCCGGTGCCAGTCGGGGTCGACGGGGAGCCGGTGGGTCTGCTCGGCCTTGCGGGCGAGGGCGTGGGCACGGGCGGCGGAGCGCCGGTGCCAGGGGATCAGCCGGTGCCCGATGGCGTCCCAGAACCAGGGCAGGTGGGCGGGTTCCAGGGCCCGGACCCGCCGCTCCAGGCCGTCCACGTACCGGCCGGGCTTCTCGTAGGCGGTGTGGAGGGTGGAGAGGGCCTCTCCGAAGAGCGCGGCGGCGTCCGCGGCCCGGGCGGGATCGTGGGCCGCGGCCCAGTCCGGGTAGACGGTCGAGCGGTGCGGGTCGGCCGGCGGCAGGATCTGGATCTTCATGCGCCGATCCTGGCACGCCCCTGTGACAGCCCCCCGGCCCCCGGTTCGGCTGCAAAAAGGGCCCGCCCCCACCTCGCAGCCCGCACGGGGAGGCTGAGCCGAAGGGGCGCGCCGTGCTCTCAGGGGCGCACGCCCGGAGGAAACCGCGAGGAACGAGCGGTTTCTGAGGACGTACGCCCCTGAGAGCACGGCATCAGCGCCCCGGAGGCGAAGCCTCCCCTAAACAGACGTGAAGCGGCGCAAGAGGGGGGAGAGGACCAGTACCGACTTGGTGCGTTCCACGAAGGGCTCGCCCGCGATGCGTTCCAGCACCCGCTCGAAGTGGCGCATGTCCGAGGCGAAGACCTGGACGAGGGCGTCCGCGTCGCCGGTGACGGTCGACGCGGACACCACCTCGGGGTACCGCTCCAACCCGCGCCGGATGTCGTCCGGCGAGGTGTTGTGGCGACAGTAGATCTCGATGAAGCCCTCGGTCTCCCAGCCCATCGCGGCCGGGTCCACGCGGACCGTGAAGCCGGTGATGGCTCCCTCGGCGCGCAGCCGGTCGACGCGCCGCTTGACGGCGGGGGCGGAGAGGCCGACCTCGGAGCCGATGTCCGCGTAGGAGCGGCGGGCGTCCTCGGCCAAGGCGTGCACGATGCGTTCGTCGAGATCGTTCAGTCGCACTGCGGGTGGATCACTTTTCTGCTGTGGCCACTTCTTCCGTGGCCAGGCGGGAGCGGCGGATGCCGTAGGTGAAGTACACCACGAGGCCGACGGCCATCCAGCCACCGAAGACGAGCCAGGTGGGGGTATCGAGGCTGAACATCATGTAGGCGCAGGCGAGGAAGCCGAGGATCGGCGTGACCGGGAAGAGCGCCACCTTGAAGGTGCGCGGCATGTCCGGCTTGGTGCGGCGCAGGATGATGACCGCGACGTTGACCAGGCCGAAGGCGAAGAGGGTGCCGATGCTGGTGGCATCGGCGAGCTTGCCCAGCGGGATGAAGGCGGCGAGGAGGCCGCAGAAGACGGAGACGATGACGACGTTGGCGCGGGGGGCGCCGGTCTTCTCGTCGACCTTCGCGAAGACCTTGGGGACGAGGCCGTCGCGGGACATCGCGAAGAGGATGCGGGTCTGGCCGTAGAGGACCGCGAAGACCACGGAGAAGATCGCGACCACGGCGCCGGCGGCGAGGATGACGCCCCAGAAGCTGTGGCCGGTGACGTCGGTCATGATCTGGGCGAGCGCGGCCTCGGTGCCCTCGAAGTCCTGCCACGGCATGGCGCCGACGGCGACGAAGGCGACGAGGACGTAGAGGACGGTGACGATGCCCAGCGAGAGCATGATCGCGCGCGGCAGGTCCTTCTTCGGGTCCTTGGCTTCCTCACCGGCGGTGGAGGCGGCGTCGAAGCCGATGTAGGAGAAGAAGAGCGTGGAGGCCGCGGCGCTGATGCCGGTGACGCCGAGCGGGGCGAGCGGGGTGTAGTTGCCGGACTTGATGCCCATGACGCCGATGCCGATGAAGAGCAGCAGCGTGACGATCTTCACGGCGACCATGATCGAGTTGACCGTGGCGCTCTCCTTGGCGCCGCGCATCAGGAAGACCATGGAGAGCAGGACGACGACCAGTGCCGGCAGGTTGATGAACCCGCCGTCGCCCAGCGGTGCGGAGACCGCCCCGGGGATGGTGACCCCGATGGTCCCGTCGAGGAGCTCATTGAGGTACTGGCCCCAGCCGACGGCCACGGCCGCGACGGAGACGGCGTACTCCAGGACGAGGCACCAGCCGCAGATCCAGGCTATGAGCTCGCCCATGGTGGCGTAGGCGTACGAGTACGAGGAGCCGGAGACCGGCACGGAGCCGGCCAGCTCGGCGTAGGACAGGGCCGAGAACAGCGCGGTCAGGCCCGCGATGACGAAGGAGATCGTGACGGCCGGGCCGGCCTTGGGGGCCGCGGTGCCGAGGACGACGAAGATGCCGGTGCCCAGGGTGGCGCCGATGCTGATCATCGTCAGCTGCCACATGGTGAGCGAGCGGCGCAGCGTACCGCCCTCGCCCTGGCCGCCCTCGGCGACCAGACGCTCCACCGGCTTGCGGCGGAGCAGGGGGTGCGCGGGCTTGCGGGGCTCGGACGTGAGCGGTGGCGCCTGGCCGTGATCGAGCACGAAGGGACTCCTTTGACACTGCGGATGGGGGACTGTCAGGCGTCGACCGCAGCGGTCCGGAGCAGTTCTCAGGCAGGGATGAACCCTGTCTGGGCATGGGGGGACCGCCGAGCWGGCGGTCCGCGCCACTCCACGTACAGCGAGTGAGCCTACGAGCTGAGTGATACCGCCCGTAATGCACCATCCTTGCACATTGGCGAACGATCATTGCGCGGATCTGTCCGGGATGGCCGTTTGTTGCGCACAGATGATCGATCACTGCGCAGCCCTCCCTCGACCCCCTTTCTTGACACAGCATCAGACATGCCGCAGCGTGCCCCCGTGGTCCCCCCTGTCCGACGATCGGAGGCGAAGAGTGAAGCCGACGCAGACGGAGTCCGACGAGCGGTGGCTGGATCCCGGACCGTTCCTGCGCGGGGTCGCCTGGCTGCACGAGGGGCGCCCCGTGCGCGCCGACCCGGCCGACACGATGCGACTGCCCTGGGACACCGGCGAGCGCGCCACCCTGCCCATAGGGGTCCGGCTGGAGTTCACCGCCGGGTCCGCGCACGCCGTGGAGATCCGCTACCGGGCCACCGTGCCGGGCCCCACCGACGCGCTGCGCGACCTCGCGCACGGCTTCGCCCTGTGGAACCGCCACGGCCGGATCACCGAGGTGTTCACCGAGCCCGCCGCCGAGTCCGTCGTACGCGTCCCGCTGCCCCGCGGCGGCGGCCCCTTCACCCTGCACCCGCCCGAGGCCCAGTCCCCCGCGGTCCTGGGCCTGCGCGGGATCGGCGGCCCCCTCGCACCCGCCCCCCGGGGCCCGCGCTGGGTGGTGCACGGCGACTCCATCACCGAGGGCTGGTGGTCCACCCGGCCCGCCCACGGCTGGCCCGCCGTCGCCGGCCGGGCACTGGGCTGGGACACGGTCAACCTCGGCTACGCGGGCGCGGCGCGCGGGGAACTCGCCACCGCCGAGCAGCTCGCCACCCTCCCCGCCGACGTCCTCACCCTCGCCTTCGGCACGAACTGCTGGTCCCGGGTGCCCTTCACCGCCCCCCTCCTCTACGAGACCACCCGCACGTTCCTCGACCTGATCCGCCAGGGCCATCCCCGCACTCCCCTGCTGCTGCTCTCCCCGGTGCTGCGCCCCGACGCCGAACGCACTCCCAACCGCCTCGGCGCGACCCTGGGCGCCCTGCGGGACGCCATGGAGCGGGCCACCCGCGACCGGATCGCCGCCGGGGACGGCCGGCTCGTCCTGCTGCCGGGCCGTGACCTGCTGGGACCCGAGCACCTCGCGGACGGACTGCACCCCGACGACGAGGGACACCGGATCCTCGGCCTCGCTGTGGTCACGGCCGCCCGGCGGGCCGGGTTCGACGGCGTGTGAGTGAAACAGGTCATAGCGGCCCCGCTGAACAGAACGCTCCCGCCGCACCGTGTCCTGCACAAGTTGCCGATCCTCCGGCGACGGACTCGGCAGACACCAGACGTGGGAGAGAACGACATGGGCATCAAGCGCGGAACTTCCCTGGCCGCGGTCGCGGTCGTCGTCACCCTCGCGGCGACGGCCTGCGGCGGGTACGACAAGGCGGCCGACGCGACCAAGCCGGCCGGTGCCGTCGCCGACGCCCAGGCGCCCGCCGCCGACCCCTACGGCAACGACAAGCCCGCCCAGGACGCGGCGGCCACCCAGGCCAAGGCCGGCGGGCAGCTGGCGATCGCCTCCACCGACCAGCTGGGCTCGGTCCTCACCGACAGCGCGGGCTTCACCCTCTACCGCTTCGACAAGGACACCGCCAAGCCGCCCGCCTCCAACTGTGACGGCGACTGCGCCAAGGCCTGGCCCGCGGTCCCGGCGGGCGACGCGACCGCCGCCGCGGGCATGGATCCCGCCGTGCTGGGCGAGGTGGTCCGCAAGGACGGCAGCAAGCAGCTGACGGTGGCCGGCTGGCCCGCGTACCGCTTCGCCAAGGACACCAAGGCGGGCGACCTGAACGGGCAGGGTGTCGGCGGCACCTGGTTCGCCCTGGCCCCCGACGGCAAGAAGGCCGCGAAGCCCGCCGCGGGCGCCGGGGCCGGAGCGGGGACGGGAGCGGGCGCCGGCCAGACCGCGGGCGCGCTGACCGTGGCCAAGGACCCCAAGCTCGGCGAGCACATCGTCGACGGCAACGGGATGACCGTCTACCGCTTCAAGCCGGACACCGCCTGGCCGATGGTCTCCAAGTGCGAGGGCGACTGCGTCGCCAAGTGGCCGGTCGTCCCGCCGGTCGACAAGGCCAACGCCAAGGGCATCGTCGAGAAGAACTACCTGGTCCTCGACCGGCCCGACGGCAAGAAGCAGCAGACCGTGAACTGCTGGCCCGTCTACACCTTCACCGGTGACAAGAAGGCCGGCGACACCAACGGCCAGGGCGTGGGCGGCACCTGGTACGCCGTCGCCCCCGACGGCAAGCTCATCACCGTCCAGTAGCCCCCGCCCCTCGCCACGTCCCACGCCCCCCACTCCCGATCCGCGCGGTCCCCGCCCCCCTCCCCCCGGGSGGGGGCCGCGCGCCGTTTCCCGGGGCGGCCCCGTTGCCTAAGGTGACCTCCATGCTGCGCGTACTGGCCGTCGACGACGAGAAACCGCTCCTGGAGGAACTCCTCTACCTGCTGCGCTCCGACCCCCGGATCAGCAGCGCGGAGGGCGCCTCCGACGCCACCGGAGCGCTTCGCCGGATCACCCGGGCGCTGGAGAGCGGACCGGAGGGACCCGACGGCATCGACGTGGTGTTCCTGGACATCCAGATGGCCGGACTGACCGGACTGGACATCGCCCGGCTGCTGACCGGGTTCGCCCGTCCCCCGCTGATCGTGTTCGTCACCGCCCACGAGGGCTTCGCCGTCCAGGCCTTCGACCTCAAGGCCGTCGACTACGTCCTCAAGCCGGTCCGTCCCGAGCGCCTGGCGGAGGCGGTCCGGCGGGCCCGCGCCCTGCTGGGCCGGCCGGACGGGGCGGAGCCGGAGACGGCCGCTGCCCGGGCCGGAGCCGCCGCCGGAGCCGGAGCCGCCGCGGGGGCCGGGGCCATCGAGCGCGGCCCGGAGCAGATCGCGGTCGAACTGGGCGGCGTCACGCGGTTCGTGGCGATCGCGGACATCGCGTACGTGGAGGCCCAGGGCGACTACGCCCGGCTGCACACCGACGAGGGCAGCCACCTGGTGCGGATCCCGCTGTCCACCCTGGAGGAGCGCTGGGCGGCCCGCGGGTTCGTCCGGATCCACCGGCGCCACCTGGTGGCACTGGGCAGGATCGACGAACTGCGCATGGACGCGGGGACCACGAGCGTGCGGGTGGGCTCGTCGGAACTCCAGGTCAGCCGCCGCCACGCACGGCACCTGCGGGACCTGCTGATGCGCCAGGCGACGGGCTAGCTTCCCTGGCCCCGCCGGGGCGAGGCCGCGGGCCACCGCATCCGGGCGCGTCCTGCCCCCGGATGCGGTACGGGCCGGATGCACCCATCCTGGAAAGGGGCGTCGAAGGAGCCGTTCRCAGCCGGAAGCGACCTCGCCCCGACCGTCACGCTCTTCCCACCCTTCCCGCTCTTCCCGCCCACGGGCGCTTCCCCTTCCGGCGTCCGCGAGATGCCCGGTCCAGGTGTCCATCGCCTTGCCTGGCCCGCCATGGCGCGCGCGGCCGGGGCCGTACCCCTGTTGACAACGGAGTCCGCGTCAGCACCGACGGCACCCCCGCCGGCTGCCGGCCGGGGCGAGCACAACGGCCGAAGGAGGAGTCGTGACGCGCACCCAGCGGACCGCCCGGCGCAGGACCGCCGCGAGCTCGGACTGAATCCCGTGGCCACCACCGGCACGAGGCCCGGCAGCGACCGCTCACCGGAACTGCTCTCCGCCGTGGCCCAGGTCCTCGGGCCCGGCGGCGAGGTGGCCGGAGCGGGCTTCCTGCTTTCCGAGGACGTCCTGGTCACCTGTGCCCATGTCCTGAGCGGGGCCGGCTCGGGCCCGGGCGAGCAGGTGCGGCTGGCCTTCCCCCACCTGGCCGGGGCGCCCCGGATCGTGGAGGGACGCGTCCTGGAGGGGCCGTGGCGTGCCCCCGAGGACGAGGACGTGGCCATCGTGCGCCTGAGCGGTACCGCGGAGGGCATGGAGGGGTTGCCCATGGGCGCCGCGGCAGGCTGCCGGGGCCACCCGGTGCGCTCGTTCGGGTTCCCCGCCCAGGCCCCGCCCGGCGGGCACTTCGGCTTCGGGGTGGCCGGCGATCTACTGCCGGCGGCCGCGGGCCGCGGCGTGCATCTGCAGTTGACCTCCGCCAACGACTTGACCACGGGTTTCAGCGGCGGTCCGGTCGTCGACGAGGTGACGGGTCTGGTCATCGGCATGCTCACCGAGATCGCCGCACCGGACCAGCACGAGAGGGGGCTCGGCATCGCCTACGTCACGCCCACGCAGGTGCTGCGGGAGGTGTGGCCCGAGCTGGCCGAGCGGGAGGTGTGCCCCTACCGGGGGCTGGAGCCGTTCACCGCCGAGCAGGCCCAGTGGTTCGAAGGCCGGGAAGGGGCCGTGCGGCAGGTGTTGGCGAACCTGGCCCGGCAGCAGCGGCTCACCCTGTTGCTCGGACCATCCGGTTCGGGCAAGTCGTCCCTGGTCGAGGCGGGTGTCCTGCCCGCGCTGGCCGCAGGCGAACTGCCGCAGAGCGACCGGTGGTTGCCCGTGGTCGCCCGCCCGAGGCAGGACCTGCTGGCCGAGCTGGAACGCGCCGGACTGCCCGGGGCCGCCACCGACGGGATCGCCGCGGCCGTCACCCGCAAGCTCGCGGCCGAACGCTCCTACCGGCGCGTCGTCCTGGTCGTCGACCAGTTCGAGGAGCTCCTCGTCCAGTCGGCGAGCGGCCTCCAGCACGAGCGCCGCCTGGCGGCCACGAACGAGATCACCGCAGCGGTCAAGTCACGTGCCGAGCTCAGCATCATCCTGATCATGCGGGACGACTTCTACCCCCAGCTGGCAGCCCTGGCCCGCATGTTCGAAGCGGCGATGCCAGGACTGCTCAACGTGCCGAGCGCCCTGAGCCAGCAGGACCTGCACGACATCATCACCCTGCCGGCCGAGCGCACGGGAGCACGCTTCCAGCCCGGACTGCCCGAGCAGATCATCAGCGACGTCCTGGCCACCACTCCCGAGGGCACCGCGTCCCGCGAGGCACCCGTGACCGTGCTGCCCCTGCTGGAGCTGACGCTCAGCCAGCTGTGGGAGCGGCGCCGGGACGGCTACCTCACGCATGAGGCGTACCGGCGCATCGGCGGCGTCACCGGCAGCCTGACCACGTGGTGCGACACCGCCATGGACGAGCTGCCCCCCGACCACCGCCCCGTCGCACAGCGGATCCTGACCTCCCTGGTGCGGCCGGCCGACCTGACCCACCACATCCCCGCCATCCGCGCACAGGTCCCCCTTCACGAACTGCGCGACCTGGCGGCCGACCCCGGCGCAGGGCCCGAGGGCGACGACGCGTTCGACGAGGTGCTGGCCGTCCTCACCCGCCACCGCATCATCACCACGCACACCCCCCTCGTTCCCGGGCACCCGGACGCCCCTGCGGGGCCGCCGGTCGCCGAGCTCATCCACGACGCGCTCATCCAGGACTGGGGCACGCTGCGCGAATGGGTCAGCCAGGACCACCGCTTCCAGGAGTGGTTCGACCACACCCGCGACCGGCGTGCCCGCTGGGCCGCGGGCAACGACCCCGGGGACCTGCTCGGAGGAACGGCCCTCGCCGAGGGCCTGGACTGGTCGCGGCAGCGGCGCCTGCCGAGTGACGTCGCGTCCTTCCTGACCGCGAGCCAGGAGCGCCAGCAGGCCGTCATCCGGCGCAGCAGACGTCTCAACGCGGTCCTGGCCACGTTGCTCGTCCTCGCGCTGCTCGCGGTGGGAGGTGCCCTCTGGCAATGGCGGACGGCCGTCACCCAGCGCCAGGAGGCCCTGTCCCGGCAGCTCGCCGCCCAGTCCAACACGCTCATGGGCGCGAACCCCGACCTCGCCGCACTGCTGGCCGTCCAGTCGTACCGCACCCACCGCACCCCCGAAGCCGTCGAAAGCCTGGCGTACAACGCGTCCGGCCCGCTGCGGCAGCGCTTGCCCGGCCATACGGACGAGGTGTGGTCGGTGGCGTTCAGCCCCGACGGACGCACCCTGGCCAGCAGCAGCGCGGACACGACGGTGCGGCTGTGGAACGTGGCGACCGGCACCACCCGCGCCACGCTCACCGGCCATGCGAAGGGAGTCGAATCGGTGGCGTTCAGCCCGGACGGACGGACCCTCGCCACCGGCAGCGACGACGACACGGTGCGGCTGTGGGACACGGCCACCGGAAAGACCCGCGCCAAGCTCACCGGCCACACGGACGACGTGTACGCGGTGGCGTTCAGCCCCGACGGACACACCCTCGCCACCGGCAGCCTCGACGACACGGTGCGACTGTGGGACACGGCCACCGGAAAAGCCCGCGCCAAGCTCACCGGCCACACGGACGACGTGTACGCGGTGGCGTTCAGCCCCGACGGACACACCCTCGCCACCGGCAGCAACGACAAGACGGTGCGGCTCTGGGACGCGGCCACCGGAAAACACCTCGGCACGCTCACCGGCCACACCGACCTCGTGTATGCGGTGGTGTTCAGCCCCGACGGACGCACCCTCGCCACCGGCAGCTCCGACGAGACCGTACGGCTGTGGAACACGGCCACCGGAAAGCTCCGCCACACCCTCACCGGCCACACCGACGAGGTCACGTCGGTCGCGTTCAGCCCCGACGGACGCACCCTCGCCACCGGCAGCGCCGACCACACCGTCCGGCTGTGGGACACGGCCACCGGCGCGGCCCGCACCACGCTGGCCGGGCACGTCGGCGAGGTGTACGCGGTTGCGTTCAGCCCCGACGGGCGCACCCTCGCCACCGGCAGCGCCGACCACACCGTGCGGTTGTATGACATGGCCACCGGTACGAACCGCCCCGCGCTGACCGGCCACAAGGACTGGGTGAACTCGGTGGCGTTCAGCCCCGACGGGCGCACCCTCGCCACCGGCAGCGGCGACAACACCGTCCGGCTGTGGGACGCGGCCACCGGAAAGCTCCGCCGCACCCTCACCGGCCACACCGACCCGGTGACCTCGGTGGCGTTC
Organism: Streptomyces sp. M-16; assembly: GCF_052114405.1. Lineage (NCBI taxonomy): Bacteria > Bacillati > Actinomycetota > Actinomycetes > Kitasatosporales > Streptomycetaceae > Streptomyces > Streptomyces sp. M-16. The sequence continues at coordinate 16,968 of NZ_JBFRER010000012.1, forward strand.
GGCCCCGACGGCCGCACCCTCGCCACCGGCAGCGACGACAACACCGTCCGGCTGTGGGATCCGGCCACCGGAAAGCTCCGCCACACCCTCACCGGCCACACCGCCTGGGTGCAGTCGATGGCGTTCAGCCCCGACGGGCGCACCCTCGCCACCGGCAGCGACGACAAGACGGTGCGACTGTGGAACACGGCCACGGGCAAGGCCGGCAACGCGTCCACCGGCTACCCGGACGAGGTGTGGTCGGTGGCGTTCAGCCCCGACGGGCACACCCTCGCCATCGCCAGCGGCGACAACACCGTGCGACTGTGGGACACGGCCACCGGCATCACCCAGGCCACGCTGACGGGCCACAACGAACCGGTGGCGGCGGTGGCGTTCAGTCCCGACGGCCGCACCCTCGCCACCGGAAGCCGTGACCACACCGTGCGGCTGTGGAACGTGGCGACCGGCAAGACCCGCACCACGTTGTACGGCCACGTCTACGCGGTGACCTCGGTGGCGTTCAGCCCCGACGGGCGCACCCTCGCCACCGGCAGCGACGACTGGAGCATCTGGCTGTGGGACGTGGCCACCGGCAAGGCGCGCGAGAAGTTCTCCGGCCACCAGGGCGCGGTGCTGTCGGTCGCGTTCAGCCCGGACGGGCACACCCTCGCCAGCGGCAGCGCCGACGAGACCGTACGGCTGTGGGACGTCCTCTTCCAGCCCGCGGCGGCGATCCAGAGGATCTGTCATGCCGTCAACCGTGACCTCACCGCGCAGGAACGGTCCACCTACCTTCCGGGCCACGCGGCCGGTGCGGTGTGTCCCTCCCGCTGATGCCGGAGCCCGACCGCCCGGCGTACCGATGCGCCGTTCGTCGCGCCACGGGGGGCGTACGGCGATCCGCCGGGCCCGTCGGCCGCAGCGCCCGCCGAGCCGCCCGCCCGTGGCGCGGGCCGCGCGTATCGTGTGATCTTCCGGCCCGGGAGGAGCGAGATGTCCGAGATCCAGGCGTTGTTGGACGCGCTGACCGGACTTCCCCGGACCCGTGCCGACGGGCCCGCCGAGGCCGAGGCGCTGCTCGCCCGGCTGCGCAGCGCGGCCGCCCGCTGGGCGGAGGTCCTGTACGAGGCGCAGGAGGGCACCCGCGGGCAGTTGCCGCCCCGGGTGGAGGCGGCCCTGACCCTTGCCTTCCGGCGCGCGGAGGAGTCGTACGTGGAGCTGGAGATCGCCCTGCGCGACTGCGCGCAGCACCACGATCCGGTGCTCTGACCAGCGAGCCGCGACCCGCCGGAACCCCCGCGCAGGTGCCCGGTTCGCGCCTGTCGCCGGGGACGGGCGGCTGCGTAGACTCCGGAGGCTTCCCTCCCCTCCCCCGTCGAAGGACCTCCGGTGAACCAGACGTACGCGCTGACCGCGGTCACCGTCGTCGTCCTGGTCACCGTCCTCGTCGGGGCGCTGGGCCTGCGGATATCGCGGACCACCTCCGACTTCTACGTCGCCTCCCGCACCGTGGGCCCCCGCCTCAACGCGGCCGCCATCAGCGGGGAGTACCTCTCCGCCGCCTCCTTCCTCGGGGTGGCCGGGCTGGTGTTGCTCCAGGGGCCGGAGATGCTCTGGTACCCCGTCGGCTACACCGCCGGCTACCTGGTGCTGCTGGTGCTGGTCGCGGCCCCGCTGCGGCGCTCGGGCGCGTACACGCTGCCCGACTTCGCCGAGGCCCGGCTCCGGTCGCGGGCGGTGCGCAGGATCGCGGTGCTGTTCGTGCTGGGCGTGGGCTGGCTGTACCTGCTGCCGCAGTTGCAGGGGGCCGGGCTGACGCTGGAGGTGCTGACCGGGGCCCCGCACTGGGTGGGCGGGGTGGTCGTGGCCTTCGTGGTCACGGCGGCCGTCGCCGCGGGCGGCATGCGCAGCATCACCTTCGTGCAGGCGTTCCAGTACTGGCTCAAACTCACCGCACTGCTGGTGCCGGCCTTCTTCCTGATCGCCGCCTGGGCCGGGGACGGCGCTCCGCGCGCCTCCTTCGACGCCCCGGCCGTCTTCCGCGACCACACCGCCGTCACCCTGGGCGAGGACGTACGGCTCTCGGTGGACGCGCCGCTCACCGTGACGGTGACGGGCCGGGTGGACGGCGCCGACCACGCCGGGGTCCCGGTGACCCTGGAGAGCGGCCGGCACTCCGTCGCGGCCCGCACCCGCCTGGAGTTCGCCCCCGGCAGCGTGGTCCCGGACTCCCACTCCGGCCCCGGCCCGGACGCTCCCGGCTGGTCGAAGGCGCTGTCCGGCGGGGAGCACCGGCTGTACGCCACCTACGGGCTGATCCTGGCCACCTTCCTCGGCACCATGGGCCTGCCGCACGTGGCGGTGCGCTTCTACACCAGCCCCCACGGGCGGGCCGCCCGCCGCACCACGCTCGTCGTGCTGGGCCTGCTCGGGGTGTTCTACCTGCTGCCCCAGGTGTACGGGGCGCTGGGCCGGATCTACGCACCCGAGCTGGCGCTGACCGGGGACGCGGACGCCGCGGTGCTGGTGCTCCCGGAACGGATGCTGGGAGGGCTGCTCGGGGACCTGCTGGGGGCGCTGCTGGCCGGGGGCGCGTTCGCCGCGTTCCTGTCGACGGCCTCGGGGCTGACCATGGCGGTGGCCGGGGTGCTGCACCAGGACGTGCTGCCCCGGCGCGGGGTGGGAACGTTCCGGCTCGCCGTGGCGGTGGCGATGGCGGTGCCGCTCGCGGGCGGGATCATGACCACCGACGTGCCGGTCGCCGACGCCGTCGGGCTGGCCTTCGCGGTCTCGGCGTCCTCCTTCTGCCCGCTGCTGGTCCTCGGCATCTGGTGGCGGGGGCTGACCCCGCCCGGGGCCGTGGCCGGGCTGCTCACCGGGGGCGGTGCGGCGCTGGGCGCGGTGGTGGCCACCCGATCCGGGCTGGTCCCGGCGGGCTGGGCCCACGCGCTGCTGGCCTGGCCCGCGGTGTGGTCGGTGCCGCTGGGCTTCCTGACGATGGTGACGGTGTCGCTGGCGACCCGGTCCCGCATCCCGGCGGGGACGGCCGCCGCGCTGGCCCGGCTGCACCTGCCCGAGGACGTGGCCGGTGAGCGGGCCGCGGGGGGCGCCCGGTGAGCGGGGCGGCGCTCGTGGTGCCGGCGCTGGCGGCCGCGGCCCTGCTGCTGGGGCTGGGCTGGGCCGCGGGCCGGTGGCACGCCGGGCGCGCGGAGCGGGCCGCCGGGCCGGACCTGGGCACCCCGGTGGAGCGGGCCACCTTCCACACCCTGCACACCGCTTCGCTGGCCGCTCCCCCGCTGCGGGCGGGGCTCACCGAGGACGCCGCCCGCAAGGCCGCCCGGCGGCTGCGCTCGCTGCTGGGCACCGAGGCGCTGTGCCTGACCGACCGCGAGGCCGTGCTGGCCTGGGACGGGCCGGGCGCCGACCACCACCAGCGGCGGGCGATGGCGCGGGTGGCGGTGATGCTGGAGTCCGGGCGCAGCCAGAGCGTGCGCACCGAGTGCCAGCGGCCCGGCTGCCCTTTGAAGTGGGCGGTGTTCGCCCCGCTGACGGGCGAGGACGGGCTGCTGGGGGCGCTGGTCGCCTACGGGTCGCGGGAGTCGGCGGTACTGGTGCGGGCCGCGACGGAGGTGGCGCGCTGGGTCTCCGTACAGCTGGAGCTGTCGGAGCTGGACCGGGCGCGGACGCGGCTGATGGAGGCGGAGATCAAGGCGTTGCGGGCGCAGATCTCCCCGCACTTCATCTTCAACTCGCTCGCCGCGATCGCCTCGTTCGTGCGGACCGATCCGGAGCGGGCGCGGGAACTGCTGCTGGAGTTCGCGGACTTCACCCGCTACTCCTTCCGCCGGCACGGCGAGTTCACCACCCTGGCCGAGGAGTTGCGTTCGATCGAGCGGTACCTGGCGCTGGCGGGGGCCCGGTTCGGGGACCGGCTGAAGGTGACCTTGCAGGTGGCGCCCGAGGTGCTGCCGGTGGCGCTGCCGTTCCTGTGTCTGCAGCCGCTGGTGGAGAACGCCGTCAAGCACGGGGTGGAGGACTCCACCGGGGAGTGCCGGATCACCATCGCCGCCCGGGACGCCGGCGCGGAGGCGGTGCTGACCATCGAGGACAACGGCGTCGGGATGGATCCGGCGCTGCTGCGCCGGATCCTGGCCGGGGAGCGCCCGGAGGCCTCCTCGGGGATCGGGCTGACCAACGTCGACGAGCGGATGCGCCAGGTCTACGGGGACGCGCACGGGCTCGTCATCGAGACGGGGGTCGGCGCCGGCTTGAAGGTCACCGTTCGGATTCCCAAATACCGTGCGGGCGTGCACCCTTCGGGCCCGGGAAGGGGTGGAAGGCGAGCCGAGGGGGCCGGGCCGTGGCATCCCGCGGACGGCCCGGCCTGACCGGACGGCCCGGCCTGACCCGAGGGGCGGCCTGACCCGAGGGGCGGCCGCCGCCCGGGTCGGGCGGTCACCTTCCCCGGCTGTCGCCGGAGGTGTCGCACAGCGCCCGGTCGACGAGGTCGCTGCCGGCCCGGTGCTGCCGGAGCGTTTCATCGGGGTCGTTGAAGCTGGTGGACATGGAGACGGTGACGGCGCGGGCGCCGTCGTCGGTGGCGCCGTTCAGGGTGATGTAGCCGGCTTCGCCCCCTTCGTGGCTCCAGTAGCTGCCGCCGCAGGTCAGGGGGCGGCTGACCAGGCCGAGGCCGTAGCGTCCTCGACCCGCTTGTCGACGGGGACGGTGTGCCGCATCTCGGCCATGCGCGCCCCGGACAGCAGCCTGCCGCCCAGCAGTGCGCGGAAGAAGCGGTTGACGTCCTCCGTGGTGGAGACGTAGCCGCCGAGGTCGGGGACGATCTGTTCGGTGACGTCGGTCCGTTCGCGACCTTCCGCGACGAGGGCATTCGCGCCGCCCTCCGGGCCCGCCGCGAGCGCCCCGGACTTCCCGTCCTGGTCCTGTCCCAGTACGTGGAGCAGGAATACGCCGGCCGCCTCCTCTCCGACAGCCGCGGCGGCATCGGCTATCTGCTCAAGGACCGGGTGAGCCGGATCGCGGAGTTCACCGACGCACTGCGCCGCGTGGCCGCCGGCGGCACGGCCATGGACCCCGAGGTCATCGCCCGGCTCCTCGCCGTCCGCAGCGATCCCGTCGACGCCCTCACCCCCCGCGAGCGCGAGGTCCTGGCGCTGATGGCCGAAGGGCACGACAACGCCACCATCGCCCAGCGGCTGTTCGTCACCGACAACGCCGTCCACAAGCACATCGGCGGCGTCTTCCTCAAACTCGGCCTGTCGGCCGGCGACAGCGGCCACCGCCGGGTACGCGCCGTCCTGGCCTACCTCCGTCGCCACGGCGGCACCGAACCCGGTCCCGGTTGAGTACGGGACCGGTGAGCGGCGGCGCGCAGCCGGAGCGGCGGCCCCGCCGGACACGAGGCCGCCGGTCCGGGTACGCCGGTGGCCCCGGCCGCCCTGACGGGGCGGGCCGGGGCCACCGGGACGGGGACTAGCTCCAGCTGGCGTGCAGCGGCTTGCCCTCGGCGTAGCCCGCCGCGGACTGGATGCCGACGACCGCCTTCTCCTCGAACTCCGCGAGGGAGCCGGCACCGGCGTAGGTGCAGGAGGAACGGACACCCGCGATGATCGAGTCGATCAGGTCCTCCACGCCCGGCCGCGTCGGGTCGAGGAACATGCGCGAGGTGGAGATGCCCTCCTCGAACAGCGCCTTGCGGGCGCGGTCGTAGGCCGACTCCTCGGAGGTCCGGTTGCGCACGGCGCGCGCCGAGGCCATGCCGAAGGACTCCTTGTACAGGCGGCCGTCGGCCGACTGCTGGAGGTCGCCCGGGGACTCGTACGTACCGGCGAACCAGGAGCCGATCATGACGTTGGAGGCACCGGCGGCGAGCGCCATGGCCACGTCGCGCGGGTGGCGGACGCCGCCGTCGGCCCACACGTGCTTGCCGTACTTCTTCGCCTCGGCCGCGCACTCCAGCACCGCGGAGAACTGCGGGCGGCCCACGCCGGTCATCATGCGGGTGGTGCACATGGCGCCGGGGCCCACACCGACCTTGATGATGTCGGCGCCGGCGTCGATGAGGTCCTTGACGCCCTCGGCGGCGACGATGTTGCCGGCCACGATCGGGACCTGCGGGTCCAGCGCGCGGACGGCCTTGATCGCGCTGATCATCGATTCCTGGTGGCCGTGGGCCGTGTCGATGACGAGCGTGTCCACGCCGGCGTCGAGCAGCTGCTTGGCCTTGCCCACGAAGTCGCCGTTGATGCCGACGGCGGCGGCGATGCGCAGCTTGCCGTTGGCGTCGGTGGCCGGGGTGTACAGGGTCGCGCGCAGGGCGCCCTTGCGGGTGAGGATGCCGACGAGGCGGCCGTCCTTGTCGACGGCGGGGGCCAGCTTGCGGTGGCCGGCGTCGAGCTGGTTGAAGGCGTCGCGCGGGTCCATGTCGGCGTCGATGAGCAGCAGCTCCTTCGACATGACCTCGGAGAGCTGGGTGAAGCGGTCGACGCCGCTCAGGTCGTGGTCGGTGACGACGCCGACCGGGCGGCCCTCGGAGTCGACGACGACGCCCGCGCCGTGCGCCCGCTTGGGCAGCAGGGACAGCGCGTCGGCGACGGTCTGGGTGGGCGCCAGGATGATCGGCGTGTCGAGCACCAGGTGGCGGGTCTTCACCCAGGAGATGACGTCGGTGACGACCTCGATCGGGATGTCCTGGGGGATGACGACGATTCCACCGCGGCGCGCCACGGTCTCCGCCATCCGGCGGCCCGCGATGGCGGTCATGTTCGCCACGACGAGCGGAATGGTCGTGCCGGTGCCGTCGGGCGAGGAGAGGTCGACGCCCTGGCGGGAGCCGACCGCGGAGCGGCTCGGCACCATGAACACATCGTCGTACGTCAGGTCGTACGGCGGCTTCAGGTCATTGAGGAAACGCACGTGCTGAACTTCCCAGTCGATCGGAGGTACCTCGACGGGTCAGCCGAGGAAACGCACGTACTTCATTCTCCCATGTCCGGGGGTTCATGCCGCCCGGGCCGATCGTCCAGGACATACCGGGCCGCCTGGTCGGTTCCTACGGGACCTTGGTCCCGGGGCCCCGGAAGGAGGCCGTCCGGTGCAGGGGCCGGAGGCCTCCGGTGAGGGGTGTGGCGGGGGCCCCGTGGCGCAGGGCGGTGAACTCGGCGGCGATGGACAGGGCCGTCTCCTCGGGGGTGCGCCCGCCCAGGTCCAGGCCGATCGGTGATCTGAGCCGGGCCAGCTCGGCCTCGGTCACCCCCTCGGCGCGCAGCCGGGCGGCCCGCTCGGTGTGGGTGCGGCGCGAGCCCATGGCGCCGACGTAGGCCAGCGGCAGCCGCAGGGCCAGCGCGAGGACGGGTACGTCGAACTTGGCGTCGTGGGTCAGTACGCACACGGCCGTACGGGTGTCCAGGCGCCCGGCGGCGTGTTCCGCGGCGAGGTGCCGGTGCGGCCAGTCCACGATCACCTCGTCGGCGCCGGGGAAACGCTGCGGGGTGGCGAAGACGGGCCGGGCGTCGCACACGGTGACCCGGTGCCCGAGGAAGGCCCCCATCCGCGCCAGGGCGGAGGCGAAGTCGATGGCCCCGTAGACGATCAGCCGGGGCGGTGCGGCGGCGGATTCGACGAGGAGGGTCAGCGGCTCCCCGCACAGCCCGCCGGCGGTGCCCAGCTCGGCGGTGCCGGTGCGCCCGGCGAGCAGCAGGGCCCGTACGCGTTCGGCGGCGGCCCGGTCCAGGGCCGCGCCGCCGCTGAGGCCGCCCACGCAGGTGCCGTCGGCGTGGACGGCCAGGGCCTGCCCGGACTGTCCGGGCGGGCCGCTGACGACGCGGGCGAGGGCGACCCCGGCCCCGTCGGCGGCGGCGTCGAGCACGGAGCCGAGCACGGGCCGTACGGGGTCCTGTCCGCGCACCGGGGTGACCAGCACGTCCAGGATCCCGCCGCAGGTCAGCCCTACCGCGAAGGCGTCGTCGTCGCTGTAGCCGAAGCGGTGCACGCCGCCCTTGCCGGAGGCGATGGCCTCCAGGCACAGCTCGTGCACGGCCGACTCCACGCAGCCTCCGGAGAGGGAGCCGAGAGCGGTGCCGGCGGCGTCCACGGCCAGGGAGGCGCCCGGTCCGCGCGGCGCGCTGCCGCTGACGGAGACCACGGTGGCCAGCGCGAACTCCCGCCGCTCCGCGCACCAGGTCCGCAGGGCCGCGGCGATGTCGAGCATCAGCGGATGACGGCGCGTCGCGGCGACTGCCCGGGGATCAGCGGTCGCGGGGGCAGGACGGCGGGCGGTCTGGCGGCCGGTGCGCCCGTGTAGCGGGCGGGGGCGGACGTCAGGGGCACGGGGTCGGGGTGCCGGCCGCCGGTGCTGAGCAGCCGGGCGGCGTGGGCGACGCTCGCGAGGGTGGCGTGGTGGTGCCAGCCACGGAAGGAGCGGCCCTCGAAGTCCCGGATGCCGACGGGTTCGCAGGTCTCGGTGAAGTCCAGCGTCACCCGGTCGGTGAGTTTGGCGAGCAGGAAGAGCTGGGCGAGGGGCCGGTCGCCGATGTTGGTGATCCAGAACTCGGAGGGCAGCAGGGCGGCTTCGGTCCAGGCTCCCACGAGCAGCAGCGGGGTGGGCGGTGCGGGCACGGGCCGGTCCTCGGCGGGGGTGGCGAGGATGGGGGCCGAGGTGAGCAGGGTCACCGCTCCCTCGGCGCGGCCGTGCCGGGTCCATTCGACGACCCGGCGCTGGGAGCGCAGCGAGTCGATGAGCTCGCGGGCGGGCGCGGTGTGCGGCCCGGGCTTGTGGCGGCCCGCGCCGCCGAAGGAGACGGGCAGGGAGCCGTCGACCTTGAGGACGAAGGGGATGTCCTGGAGGGCGAAGGCCTCGATGGTCTGGGGCAGGTCGGTGTTGGAGACCTCCATGACGACCGGGCGGCGCTGGAGCTGCCAGGTCGCGGCCATGCGCTGGACGGCGTGGACGGCGTCCTGGGCGGGGGTGAGGGAGCGTGCGGTGTCGGGGATGCCGGCCCGGCGGCGGCGCAGCAGTTCGCTGGTCCAGGGCCCGGGGAGGGTGAGGGTCCATTCGACGGGGAAGCTGGCCTCGCTGGAGGCGAGCCAGATCCCGCCCGCCTGCTGACAGTTGGCGGTGCGGCCGAGCTGGGGGACGAACTGGCGGCCGACTCCGACGGAGCGGTCGCCGGCCTTCTCGATGACCATGGGCTGCACGACCCAGGCCAGCGGACGCTGGGCGGTGCGTTCCAGGTGCTGGGCGAGCGAGCGGCGTACGGGGGTCCAGTCCCAGGGGGACTTGCTGATGAACTGCTGGAGGCTCTGCTCGACGGAACTGGCCCCTGTTCCGGCGATGTTACGGATTGTTTTCTTCCCGGTGGTCCGCACCAGACCGTTCAGATAAACGCGGGCCCAGTTTCGCTGGTCCCGCCGGGGTAAAGATTCGAAGAAAAGCGAGATCAGTACGTCGATCAAATCGGAGATTTCCTTGATGGAATCCTCCGGCAGGACTACCCGAGCCATCTGGTGCCTCCCCCGCGACCAGCTAGATCCTTTACCCTACTTGACCGCACAGAACGGCCGTAGGTCCGGGCGGCTACTTCCTGAGGTCGCCGGCAGATTCGAGCCGCTCTTCCTCTACCACGAGCGGGATGGGGATCTGGTTCGCCGCATAGTAGAGCGCGATCAGAAAGTGTGCGACGAGAGTGAGGGGTGCCGAAAAGAAGGACAGAAGGACGGTCAAGGGGTAGGCGACCGCGCCCAGTCCGAATCGCACCCGGGTGGCCCGGGCGCCCTCTTTGTCGACCTTTTCGTGGAAGAGGTGACCGACCTGGGTGACGTACCACCAGAAGCCCAGGAAGGCGAGAGCGTACACGACGGTCCACGAACTATAGAGGATCGCGGCCACGTTGGCCGATTCCCCGTCCATGAGGTGCTCGGCGAGGACGTTGGTCGTGTACGGAATCACCGACACCACCATCAGCACCAGGAGATTCAGGAACAACAGCGGTCGGTCAACCCGCTTGAGGTGACTGAAGATCGTGTGGTGATTCACCCACATCACGCCGATGATGAGGAAACTCACGAGATATGCGGCGTAGTGCGGCCATTGCCCCCAGAGTCCGTGCCACAGGGCCGAGCCCTGCTCTTCCGGAACCTTTAACTCCAGCACCAGAATGGTGATCACGATGGCGAATACGCCGTCGCTGAACGCCTCCACCCGGTTGGTTTCCTGCTCCATGGCCCGCGGCCTCCCCTTCACCGAATCATTCACGTGTGCGGGGAGGGCCCACGCCCTGCACCCTCCCCGCACACGCTACCCAGGAAAGGGCCGTCAGCCGCCGAATCCGGCGGTCTGGCGCCAGATCCGGCCATCGCGGACCACCAGTGTCCCGAACGCGTGCTCCGGCTCGCCGTTCAGGTTCATGATCGCCCGATAGAAGATGGTGTCCTCCGTCTCGATGTACTCCTGCAGTTCGACCAGCGTGGGCTTCACCGTGAGGTATCCGGTGAACGTCTCGCGAACGGCCTCGATGCCGACGGAGGCGCCCTCGAAGCGCAGCAGGACGGCGTCCTCCGTGTAGTTCTTCATCACCGCGTCGATGTCCAGCGCTGCCAGCGCCTCCATCTGGCGGACGAAGACGGGGTGCAGCGTGGCGATGTCGTACTTGGCCATGTTCGACTCCCTTTCCTGACATCCGGCTGACAGCGGGTCGGCCGGCACGGGTACGTGGTGACGGATGTGCTGGTGACGGACGGGTGGACGACGGACGGGTCGGCGGCTGACCGGCCGGTCACGAACCGGCCGGTCACGGGCGGGCCGGCGCTCTCAGCCGGTGGCGGCCGGCGCGAGCGGCAGGCGGACGACCATCCGGGTCTCGCCCGGACGGGAGCGGGCCGTGATCGACCCGTGGTGGCGCTGGGTCACGATGCGGTAGCTGAGGTGCAGCCCCAGGCCCGTGCCCTTGCCCACGTCCTTGGTGGTGTAGAAGGGCTCGAAGATCCGCGGCAGGACGTCCTCGGGGATCCCCCGCCCGGTGTCGGTGATCTCCACGACCATGCAGACCCCCTCGGCGCGGGCCCGCAGCGTGAGCACGCCCGCGCCCTCCATCGCCTCGGCGGCGTTGTCGACCAGGTTGGTCCACACCTGGTTCAGCTCGCCGGGATAGCCCGTGAGATCGGGCAGCTCCGGGTCGTAGGCGCGCACGATGGTGATGCCCCCCAGCTTGGACCGCAGCACGACCAGGGTGTTCTCCAGGCCGTCGGTGACCGCGAACCGCTGCTCGGGGGCCCGGTCGAGGTTGGCGTAGTCCCGGGTGGCGGCCACCAGCTGGGAGATCCGGGGGCCCGCGGCACGCAGTTCGGCGGCCAGCGAGCGGGCCTCCAGCAGCGCCGCCAGGTGGTCCAGGGCGGCGGGCAGGGCGCTCCCGCCGACCTCCTGCAGCCGCGCCGGCAGCCAGTCCGGCTCCAGCCCCAGGTCGGCGGCCCCCGAACCGAGCAGGCCGGGACGTTCGGCACCGGACGCCGCGGCCCAGTCGGCGATCTCCTCCTCGGCGTCCGCCTGGGCGAGCGGATCGCTGGTCCCGGGCGGCGGGAGCTTGTCGAGTTCCCCGGCGAGGCGGTCCAGTACGGAACGCTCCGCGCCCGTGGCGGCCGCGCCCCACGCGTACGCGGTCCCGGTCAGCCGCTCCAGGGCGGGCTCCAGTTCCTGCGCGGCCCGCGCCACGGCGGCGGCCGGGTTGTTCAGCTCGTGCGCGAGCCCCGCGGCGAGGGTGCCCAACGCCTCCACGGTGGCCCGCTTGCGCGCCTGGACCTCGGAGGACTTGATCCGCCACGCCAGGACGGGCAGCAGCACGGCCGCCACTCCGTGGCAGCGGGTCAGCATCTCGAAGAACACCGGCTTCGGGTAGGCCACGACGGTCGTCGCCGGCCCGCTGGCGGCCGCGGTGGCCACGTAGGAGCCCTCCGTCAGCAGGGGCAGCTCCCCGGTGAAGCGGTGGGCGGCGGAGGGTTTGCCGTCGTGCTCCTCGGCGGCGGCCCCGCCCTCCTCGGTGGAGTGCCGGGTCAGCACCTCCTCCCGGCCGTCGACGACCTTGGTGACCACGAGCCCGCCGGAGAGCAGGACGTGGAAGCCGGTCGCCTCGTCCCCGTCGCGGAAGAGGACCTCCCCGTCGCCGAGGACCCGCGGTTCGGAGACCGAGACGAGCCAGTCCAGCTGTTCCCCGGTGAGCCCCGCGAAGATCTCCAGCCCGTACAGGGCGGACCTCAGCTCCGTGGCGTCCATCGCCGCTCCGGTCACACCGTGCTCCCCTCTGCCCTGGTGCGGGAGGCCAGCCGCAGGGTCGTGAACAGGGCCAGCGCGCACACTCCGGCGACGGCGGCCATGAAGCCGACCGAGGTGCGGTGCAGGCCGTGGATATTGGTCAGCAGTCCGGCGAGGACGGCCGGAACGCTCATGGCGAGGTACGCGAACACGTAGACGGCGGCGGTCAGTTCGCCGCGGTGCTCGGGCTCGGCGAGTGCGCTGAGCGCACGGAAGGAGCCGAGGAAGGCGGCCCCCCAGCCGCTGCCGAGGACGGCCGTGGCGACGAGGAACACGGCCGGCGAGCCCAGGCCCAGCGCGAGCAGCACCAGGGCGAGGCCGAGGAGCAGCCCGATCAGGCCCAGTACGGCGGTGCGCAGCGCCTCGGTGCGGCCCAGCAGCAGCTGGGCCGCGGTGGCCGCACCCGCGAGCAGGGCCACCGTGGCGCCGCCGGCGAGGTAGTTGGTGCTGTGGAGCAGGGAGAGGGCCAGGTGCGGGCCCAGGGACAGGTAGAACCCGCCGACCGTCCACACGGCGACCACGGTCAGCACCAGCACCGCGAACCGCCCGCGCGCGGCGGCGGGCACCCTGATCCGGCGCGGCACCACCCGGAGCCGGCCGCCCGCCCCGGGAGCGCTCTCGGCCATGCGCGCCACGCCGACCAGGGTGATCGCGAAGGCCCCGACCAGCAGCAGGTAGCTGAGCACGGTGGGCGCGGGCGCGCACTGGACGAGGAGTCCCGCCCCGAGCCCGCCGAGGCCGATGCCGACGGTCGGTCCCGCGCTGTTGACCTGGGCGCCGAGCGCGGGCCGCGAGCGCGGGCTCAGTTCCAGCAGGGCCGCGCCCATCGCCCCGGTGGCCAGGCCCACCGCCAGCCCCTGGACGGCGCGGGCGGCGAGCAGCAGGCCCAGTCCCCCGGCCCCGGCGAACAGGCCCATGGAGACGATCGCCAGGACCAGTGCGGCTCCGAGGACCGGCCGGCGGCCCACGGTGTCGGAGAGGGAGCCGAACAGCAGCAGCCCGGCGAGCACGGTGACGGCGTAGGCGGCGAAGACCACCGTGACCGTCCCCGAGGACAGGCCCCACCTCTCCTGGTAGAGCACGTAGAGGGCGGAGGGCACGGAGGAGGAGAGCATCAGCAGGACGAGGACGGTGCCCACCACCCAGAAGCCCGACGGTCTGGCCGCGCCGCCCGGGGCGGCCGCGCGGGCGGCCCGGTGGTCCACCGTGCCTCCTGTGGTCGTCGTCTCGGTCGGTTCGGCCATGGCGTCTACTCCCCTCCTCCTGGTGCCCGGCGGGCGGTCAGGCGGTGATCCGGGCCGCCCTCGCCAGCGCGCGGGCGGTGAGCACGCCCGCGAGGTGGCCCAGGTATTCGGCCGAGGTGCCGCGCCCGGGGACGAACAGCTCCCGGGGCTCGGCGCGGAAGGCCGCGAGCACCGCCTCCGTCGTGTACGGGCCGCCGCGCAGCCGGTCCTCGACCCCGCGCAGGCGCAGGGCGCGGGGGGTGGCTCCGGTGACGGCGATCCGGGGGCCGTCGGCGGTGATCCGTGCGGAGGCCGCGCACAGCGGGTAGCGGGTGGCCCGGTCGGCGGTCTTCTCGAAGGCGGCGGCCGGGCCGGCGGCGGGCACCAGCAGGGCGGTGAGCACCGATCCGGCGGGCACCCCGCTGGCGGTGAACTCCTCGGCGCCCACCCGGGTGCGCCCGCCGGGGCCGGCCAGTTCCACCTCGGCGCCGGCGGCGAGGGCGGCGACCGGCAGGTCGGTCGGCCGGCCCTGGACCGCCAGGTTGCCGCCGGTGGTGCCGAGGTTGCGGACCTGGGGGTCGCCGTTGGCGCGGGCCGCGGCGGCCAGCTCCGGCGCCCCGTCCCGCACCAGGGGGTGCGCGGCGAGTTCGGCGAGGGTGGTCAGGGCCCCGATGCGCAGGGTCCCGTCGGCGCCGGAGATCCCCCGCAGCTCCTCCAGGTGGCGTACGTCGACCAGCAGCCGGGCGCGGTCGGTTCCGGCGCGCAGGCCGGGCAGCAGGCTCTGGCCGCCTGCCAGCACCCGGGCGCCGGGCCCGGCGAGCAGGTCCAGGGCCTCGTCGAGGCGCAGGGGGCGGACGTAGTCGAATTCGGTGAGGATCACTGCGTCTCTCCCTGCAGGCGGCGCCACACCTTCTCGGGGGTGAGCGGCATGTCGATGTGCCGGACGCCCAGGTCGGAGAGGGCGTCGACGACCGCGTTGACCACCGCGGCGGCGGGCGGCACGGTGGCGATCTCGCCGGCCCCCTTGGCGCCGAGCGGGTTGTGCGGGGAGGGCGTGACGGTCCGGTCGAGGGCGAAGAAGGGGACGTCGGCGGCGCGCGGCAGGGCGTAGTGGTTCAGGTCGGAGCTGATCAGGATGCCGTTCTCGTCGTACTCGGCCGCCTCCATCAGCGCCTGGCCGAGGCCGTGCACGATGCTGCCCTCGATCTGGCCGGTGACGATCTTCGGGTTGCCGATGTTGCCGGCGTCGTCGACGGCGGTGTACGCCACCACCTCGGTCTCCCCGGTGAGTTCGTCGACCTCGACGACGGCGACGTGCGTGCCGAAGGGGTAGTTGAAGTCCGGCGGGTCGAAGTGCGTGGTCTCGTCGAGGGCCGGCTCGATCTCCGGGGGCAGTCCCCAGCCGTACCACATGGCCATGGCCAGTTCGGAGAAGGTCTTGGTGTTCGCGGGGTTGCCGTCCTCGTGGACGCCGCCGCCCCGGTAGACGACCTTGTCCTCGGGGACGCCCAGGAAGACGGCTCCGGCCTTGACCAGTTTGGCCTTGATCTTGCGGGCGGTGAGGGCGACGGCGGGGGCGGCCATGCTGTAGGAGCGGGAGCCGTAGGTGCCCTGCCCGTACGGGGCCTTGAGGGTGTCCCCCTCGTACACCTGGACCTGGGAGGGGTCGATGCCCAGCTCGTCGGCGGCGACCATCGCGAAGACGGTGTGGTGGCTCTGGCCGGTGGAGGCGGAGCCGACGGTGACGGTGACCTCGCCGGTGGGGTGGACGCGGATGTTCGCGCTCTCCCAGGTGCCGCCGAGCATGCCCTCCTTGGACATCCGGGTGGAGGGGCCGACCCCGCAGATCGCGACGTAGGTGGCGATGCCGACGCCGAGCCGCTTGCCGCGGGTGCGGGCCTCGGCCTTGCGGGCGGGCATGTCGGCGTAGCCGGACAGTTCGATGGCCCGGTCGAAGTTCGGCAGGTAGTTCCCGGAGTCGTAGGTCCAGCCCAGACCGTTGTCGTACGGGAACTCCTCCTTCGGCACCAGGTTCTTGCGCCGGACCTCCGCCGGGTCCATGCCGATCTCCCCGGCGTAGCGGTCGACGAGGCGTTCCATCAGGAAGGCGGCCTCCGCGCGCCCGCTGCCGCGCTGGGCGCCGAGCGAGACGGTGTTGGTGAAGGCGGCGTAGACCTCGCAGAAGGCGGCGTCGACGGCGTACATGCCGGTGATGGAGCGGCCCATCAGGGCGGTGGCGACGCCGGGGCCGATGGTGGAGGGGTAGGCGCCGAGGTTGGCGTAGCTGGTGCAGCGCACGGCGGTGATGCGGCCGTCGCGGGTGCCGGCGAGGGTGACGTGCTGGCGGTGGTCACGGCCCTGGACGGTGGAGTTCATCAGCCCGGTTCGGGTGTCCACCCATTTCACGGGCCGGCCGAGCGCCTTCGACAGGAGCAGGACGAGCGCCATGTCGGGGTAGAGGTAGCCCTTGGTGCCGAAGCTGCCGCCGACGGTGGGGGCGATCACCCGGAGCTTGTTGAAGGGGATGCCGAGGACCAGGGCGGAGAGCAGGAAACGGTGGTTGTGCGGGCCCTGGGTGGTGGCGTAGAGGGTGTACTCGCCGGTGGTGGCGTCGTAGTCGCCGACCGCGCCGCGCGGCTCGATGGGGCTGTTGATGGTGCGCTGGTTGACCAGGTCGAGCTCCACCGTGACCTCGGCTCCGGCGATGGCCGCGTCGGTGCGGTCCTTGTCGCCGCAGGTCCAGTACGCGTTCAGGTTCCCGGGGACGGCCTCGTGCAGCTGCGGCGCGCCCTCGGCGAGCGCCGCGTCGGCGCGGGTGACCACGGGCAGCGGCTCGTACTCGACGGAGATCGCGGCGAGCGCGGCGGCGGCCTGGCGCGGGGTCTCGGCGACGACCACGGCGATGGGGTCGCCGACGTGGCGGACGGCGTCGCCGGTGAGGACGGGGCGGGCGCCGGGCAGTCCGTAGGGGTGGGGCGGGAAGTGGCTCTCGACCCCTCCGGGGATCCAGATGCACGGCAGCGGCATCACATCGGTGAAGTCGGCGGCGGTGGCGACCTTGAGGACGCCGGGCATCTGTTCGGCGGCCTTGGTGTCGATGGAGAGGAGCTTCGCGTGGGCCACCGGGCTGCCGAGGATCGCCATGTGGGCGGTGCCCGGCAGGTCGATGTCCGCGACGTACGTGGCCTCACCGCGCAGCAGCCGCGGGTCCTCGCGGGCGTCCATCGGCTGCCCGAGGACGGCGTGCTCCGCGGGCTCGGCCGCGGTCGCGGGCGCCTCGTCCCGCACGGCCGTGGCTGCTTCGGCGGCGGCGTCGCGCACCGCGGTGGTGTCCCCGCCTGCTGTGGCGTCCTGCACGGCTGCGGCCCCGCCGGTCACGGCGGTCTCCCCCGTCACTGCGGTCATCTCCCTCAGCCCTCCCGTCCGGGCGCGCCGGCCGCGGCCGTTCCCGCCGCCTCGGCGGCGGGGGCGCAGGCGCGCTGTACCCCGCGGACCACGCTGTGGTAGCCGGTGCAGCGGCACAGGTTGCCGGTGAGCCACTCGCGGATCTCGGGCTCGGTGGGAGCCTCGCCGCCGGCGGTGGTCTCGACGAGCTCGCCGAGGGCCATGACCATGCCGGGGGTGCAGAAGCCGCACTGGGTGCCGTGCTCCTGGCGCAGGGCCTCCTGGAGGCCGGTCAGCTCTCCGCCCCGCTCGGCCACGCCCTCGATGGTGGTGACCTCCGAGCCGGCGGCCGCGGCGGTGAGGATCAGGCAGCTCTTGACCGACCTGCCGTCGAGCCGGACCACGCAGGTCCCGCACTGGCCGGTGTCGCAGCCGACCTTGGTGCCGGTGAGCCCGAGTCCGTCGCGGAGCCGCTCCACGAGGAGTTCGTTGGGCTGCGCCGCGAAGCGCTCCGGTCTTCCGTTCACGTTCAGGTTCAGGTTCAGGTTCAGATCCATGCGAGCGCCTGCGCTTCCGTGAGCGACCGGTTGTAGAGGGGACCGCCGGGCTGCTGGAGAATTCCTCCGGAGTGCAGCGGGCCGGTGTCGACGGGCACGAATCCGAGGTCCGTGATGATTCCCGCGACGATTTCCTTCGCCTTCGCGTCGTCGCCCGCCGTGAAATGGGCCAGGCGCTCGGACGGCTGCCTGCCGGGGGCGGTCCCGGCGACGGCGAGGGTCTCGAAGTACATGGTGTTCAGGGATTTCACGACCCGGGCGCCGGGGTACCACTGGGCGACCAGTTCGCTGGAGCCGCGGCCCGTCGGGTCGGCGGCGGTTCCGGGGCCGTCGAAGGCGTTGGTGGCGTCCACCAGCACCTTGTCCTGCACGACGTGCGGGGGCAGCAGCCCCCGCACGGTGGCGAAGGGCACCATCAGCACCAGGAGGTCGGCCTGCCCGGCCGCCTCGACGGGGCGTCCCGCCGCGGCGCCGGGTCCGAGCTCGGCCAGCAGCGGGGCGAGCGATCGCGGCCCGCGCGCGTTGGCGAGGACGACCTGGTGGCCCGCCGCCACGGATCCTGGCGAGGGTCGAGCCGATCCGCCCGGTGCCGATGATGCCTGTCCGCATGAGGACTCCTCGATCGGGGGTCCGGCCGGGTGGACCTCAGTCCATTCCGATCCAGACCGACTTGGTCTGCGTGTAGCTCTCCAGGGATTCCGGTCCGCACTCGCGTCCGTAGCCGGAGGCCTTGTAGCCGCCGTAGGGCACGGAGGGGTCGTACTGGTTGTAGCAATTCACCCAGACCGTGCCCGCCTTGATCTGCGAGGCGACCCGGTGGGCCCGCCGCAGGTCCTTGGTGTGGACCCCGGCGGCGAGGCCGTACGCGCTGTCGTTGGCGATGCGTACGGCGTCCTCCTCGGTGTCGAAGGGGATGATCGACAGGACGGGGCCGAAGATCTCCTCCTGGGCGATCCGCATGGAGTTGTCGACCCCGGTGAAGACGGTCGGCAGGAAGTACAGGCCCCGGCTGGAGGCGCCCTCGGGGGTCCAGCCGGCGCCTCCGGTGCGCAGTACCGCGCCTTCCTTCTCGCCGACCTCGATGTAGGAGCTGACCTTGTCGAACTGGCCCTGGTGGGCCAGTGGTCCGAAGAGGGTCCCGGGGTCGCGCGGGTCCCCGGGCTTGAGGTCGGCGGCCCGGCGCACCAGGCGTTCGACCATCTCGTCGTGGATGGGGCGGTGCAGCAGCAGCCGGGAGCCGGCGGTGCAGATCTCGCCCTTGTTGTAGTAGATGCCGAAGAAGGCGAGTTCCTCGGCGGCGTCGAGGTCGGCGTCGGCGAAGACGATGTTGGCGGACTTGCCGCCGAGTTCCATCGTCACCTTCTTCAGGGTGCCGGCCGACTTGCGGATGATCGACTGGCCGACCGCGGTGGAGCCGGTGAAGGCGATCTTGTCGATGCCGGGGTGGGCCGTGAGGGTCTCCCCCAGTTCCACGCCGGGACCGGTGATGACGTTCAGCACCCCGTCGGGGATCTCCGCCTCCTGGAAGAGTTCGGCGATCTTCAGGGCGGTGAGCGGGGTGGCCGGGGAGGGCTTGTGGACGACGGTGTTCCCCGCCGCGAGGGCCGGGGCGATCTTCGTCATCGACAGCAGGAGCGGGAAGTTGAAGGGCGTGATGGCGCAGACGACGCCCAGCGGTTCGCGCAGCGTGTACGCGAGCTGTCCGCCCGCCGGGGCCCGGGAGGACCCGTCGACGCGGGTGACCGCGCCGGCGTAGTAGTGCATCAGCTGGGCGGCCATGGGGGCGTCGACGGTGCTGGAGAAGGCGAACGGCTTGCCCATGTCCACCGTCTCCAGCAGCGCGATCTCCTCCAGGTCCCGCTCGATCAGTTCGCCGACCCGGTTCAGCCGCAGCGCGCGCTCCTGGGCGGAGAGCCGGCTCCAGGGACCTTCCTCGTAGGCCGTGCGCGCCGCCGTGACGGCGGCGTCGGCGTCGGCCGCGGAGGCCTGGGCCACCGGAACGATCTCCTGTCCGTCGATCGGGCTGACGTCCGGTTCGGTACGTCCGTCCCGGGCCGGGATCCATCTGCCGCCGATGAACAGCTTCCCGGGGTTGGCCAGAGGTCGGTCGCTGAGCACGCGCTGGGTCATGGCTGCACCTTCCGGTGTCGCGGGGGCTAGCCCTGGTCGAGCTGCTTCAGGAACGTCTCGGCGAGGGCCTTGGAGGAGTACGGGTTCTGGCCGGTGGTGAGCCTGCGGTCCACCACCACGTGCGAGTCCCAGATCGCTTCGGCCTTCTCGTAGCGGGCGCCGAGTCTGGTGAGTTCGGCCTCCAGGATCAGCGGGAGCCGGCCGGCCATGTTGGTGACCAGTTCCTCGGCGTGCGAGAAGGCGGTCATCCGGTAGCCCTCGAACGGCCAGCGGCCCTCGCCGTCGCGCAGGGACAGGAGCGCGGTGTGGCCGTGGCAGACCGTGGCGAGCGGCTTGTCCCGATCGATGGCCCAGCGCAGCAGCTGGGCGAGTTCGTCGGACTTGGGCAGGTCGCCGATGGCCCCGTGGCCGCCGCTGATGTAGATGCCGTCGTAGTCGGCGACGTCCTTCTCGCCGAGGGATTCCAGGGCGATGGGGTGCTGGAGCTGGGGGGTCTGCCCGATGACGCGGACGTACTCGGCGGCGTTGGCCGCGTCCTCGTCCGGGGAGCCTTCGGGCCGCACCCACCGCAGGAAGCCGGGGTCGATGCTGGTCCGGTCGACCGTGGGTGCCACGCCCCCGATCGTCGCCACGTCCACGGCGTGGCCGGCGGCCCGGAAGAGGGCATAGGGAACGACGAATTCCTCGGCCCAGAATCCCGAGGGATGCTGTTCCCCGTCCAGGAGATGAAGCGTGGCCTTTGCCGTCATGACGACGAGAATCTTCATGATTCTCTCCTTGTTCTGGATTCGCTGCCGATTCAACACGCCCCCTTCCAGGGGCGTAAGGGGTGGACGTCAGGCCCGCGATACTTCGTCACGTGCGTCCAACGCCGAGAGGATCGTGCGGAATTCACCGACCAGGGGGTGGTCGGGAAGGGCTTCCGCAAATATGCGCTCCCCGTACAGGGAGGCCATTTGTGGCACGTACGGGAGAATTCCGGCCAAGGGAGCCCCGTAGACCTCCTCGGCCCGTCGGCGGACGGTCTCCCGGTCGACGCCCTCGGGGGCCATGCTCAGGACGAGGGCCCGCCGGCAGGCGAGCCGTCCGACCAGGGCGATGGTCTCCTCGACCCCGGAGAGGTCGACGCGGTCCGCCCGCGCCATGATCAGGACGATGTCGGCGCTGCCCATGGCGGTCACCGACTCGTTGTTCAGTCCGGCGTGCGTGTCGAGCAGCAGCACGTCGAGCGCGAACCGCTGCGCCAGCCGGTCGAAGCCCTCCGGGAGCAGCCCCACGTCGTACCCGGTGGTCATCAGCTCCCGCAGGGCCGCCGCGCCGGACCGGGCCGGTACGACGTACAGCCCGGGCAGGACGGTGCGGCGGGCCGCGGCCTCGATCTCACAGCGGCCCAGGAGGTAGTCGGCCAGCGAGCCCGGACCCGGCCCGAGCCCGAACAGCAGGTCGAGGGTCGGCGACTGGAGGTCGGTGTCGACCACCCCCACCCGCAGTCCCCCGGCGGCCAGCAGGACCGCGAGGTTGGCCAGCACCGAGGACTTCCCCGTGCCGCCGCGGTGCGAGTGCACCACGATGGTCCGGGTCATCACGCCACCACCCGGTAGCCGTCGCCGGCCACGTGCGGCCCCCGCGCCGCACGTGGCCGGTGCAGGGCCAGCATGGTCACGTCGTCGTGCTGTTCGGCGGTCCCGGTGTGGCGGCGCACGGCCAGGTCCATCCGGTCCACCACGTCCCGGCCGCTCGCCGGGGGGCCGGCGAGCAGTTCCAGCATCCGTTCGTCACCGAGGAAAGTGCCCTCGGGGCAGCGGGCCTCGGGTACCCCGTCGGTGAACACGAACAAGGTGTCGCCGGGGTCCAACTGGGCGTAGCCCAGGGTGTAGACGCAGTCGGGCAGCACGCCGACGGCCGGTCCCGTCACATCGAGCGGCCGTGGCACGGCGCCCTCGCCGGAGAGCAGCAGCGGCGGGTTGTGGCCGCCGTTGATGTAGACGAGGCTGCCGGTGAGCGGGTCCAGGACGCCGAAGAAGAGGGTGGCGAAGTAGCCCTGGCGCAGGTGGTTGCGGGTGAGGTAGCCGTTGGTGGCGGTGACCGCGTTGAGCAGCGGGGTGGCGCCGACGACCGGGGTGCGGCGGCTGCCGCCGGTGCGGCCGGCCGCCATCAGGTGCTGGAGTCCGCTGTTCTCGGCGGTGTGGCGCAGCAGGGAGCGGATCAGGGCCATGAAGAGGGCGGCGCCGACGCCCTTGTCGCAGACGTCGGCGACGACGACGGCGAGGCGCCGGCCCCGGGAGAGTTCGAAGACGTCGTAGAAGTCCCCGGCGACCTGGCGGGCGGGGCGGAAGCGCACGTCGATCTCCCAGCCCTCGGGGACGGGCAGCGATTCGGGCAGGAAGCCGGCCTGGATCTCGCGGCCGATCTCCAGTTCCTTCTCGTATCCCATGAGTTCGGCGCGGGCGTCGGCCTCGCGCAGGGTGCGGCCCAGTCCGGCCCGCTCGGAGCAGCTGTGCAGCCGGGCGCGGACGAGGGCGGGCAGGAAGGGCGGCACGAGGTAGTCGTGGCCGATGCTGACGTGCCGCTCCAGTGCGGCGAAGGCCGTGACGGTCCAGACGACCACGATGGGGGCTCCGGCCCAGCGGCGCAGCCGGCGTATGGCGCTGCGCACCGCTTCCCCGTCGGCCTCGGCGGGGGCGAGCAGCACGTCGGCGAGGGGCAGTGCCTCCAGTCGGCCGAGCAGCAGTTCGGACAGCGTGCGGGTGACGAGTTCCGCGTCCATCAGCCGGAGTGCTTCGAGCAGTTCGGCGGGTGGCGGCGGGTTCGCGTCCAGGATGATCACGGTGGTGGAGGGCATGCGTCCGTCCCCTCGGCCTTGACGGTCAGCGTGCTGATGTTGCGGCCGTCCCTGCGGGCGTAGGCGTACGTGTCCACGCTGGTCAGGGCCAGGTGGATGCCGAGGCCGCCGACCCGCCGCCGTTCCGGGGGGATCCCCGGGGCGGGGGGCAGGCGGCCTTCGACCGGGTCGAACGCGGGGGCGGTGTCCTCGATGACGATCCGCACCCCGTCGGGACCGCAGCGGCCGCGGACGGTGATCCGTCCGTCGCCGCCCCGGTACCCGTGCATCACGATGTTCGTGGCCAGCTCGTCCACCGCCAGCCGGATCCGGTACGTGGCCCCTTTGCCGAGGCCCGCCCGGCCGGCCAGCAGCAGGACGAACGCGGCGATCTCGCCCAGTGCCCCCACGGTCGCGGGCACCTCCAGTACGGCGGGCTTCCTCGCCAGTCCGACCATCTCACTCACCGCGCGGGCGGCCGTGCTGCTCAGCCATCGGACAGCTGGATGCTGCGGTCGAGGCCCGCCGTGCGGATGGTCCGGGAGACGGGCTCGATGGCGCCGACCACCTTGATGGTGACGCCGGAGCCCACCTTCTGCTGGGCGAAGACCAGGGAGCGCAGCCCGGCGCTGGCCATGTAGCCGACCCCGGCCATCCTGATCTCGACGGTGCCGGTGCCGTGACCGGCGGCCTTCTCGATCGTCTGGTGGAAGTCGGGGGCGGTCTTGGCGTCCAGCTCGCCCGTCAGTTCGATCACGGTGGTATCGCCCTCGATGCTCAGGGACACGGAAAGCGGCATGTCAGGTCTCCTTCGGTCGGGCGGCTCAGTCGTCCCGGGGGTCGGGGTCGTTCGCGCGGCCGACCAGGATCACGACCGAGCGCGGGCCGATCAGGTACTTGCCGGCGTTGTCCAGCTCCTGTTCGGTCCCCGGGGTGCGGATGTCGTGCGGCGCCTCGGCGCCGGTGTCCGCGAACAGGTGCCAGCTGCGGCCGCCGGGCAGCGCGGGCAGTTCGAGGTCGTGCGGCTCCCAGTGGGAGTTCATGGCCACGTAGACCACGTCCTCGTCACCGACGCCGCAGCGGGCCACCGCCAGCAGCCGGCTCTCCGCCGACCAGTCGGGCTGCCAGGCCCGCTCGCCGTGCCAGCTGATGTCCGGCAGGCCCAGGCTGTCGCGCAGCCGGCCGGTGGGGTGCGAGGTGGAGCGCAGCTCGCGGTGGTGCTTGCGGAAGCCGATCATCTCCCGGGTGAACCGGAGCAGTTCGGCGTTCGCGTCGACCTGGTCCCAGTCGAACCAGGAGAGCTCGTTGTCCTGGCAGTACGTGTTGTTGTTGCCCAGCTGGCTCCGCGCGACCTCGTCCCCGGCCAGCAGCATCGGGATGCCCTGGCTGGTGAAGAGGATCGCGAGGGCGTTCTTCATCTGGCGCAGCCGCAGCGCGGACACCTCGGGGTCGTCGGTGGGCCCCTCGGCGCCGCAGTTCCAGCTGGCGTTGTCGTTGCCGCCGTCGTTGTTGCCCTCGCCGTTGGCCTCGTTGTGCTTGTCGTTGTACGAGACCAGGTCGGCCAGGGTGAAGCCGTCGTGCGCCGTCAGGAAGTTGACGGAGGCCGAGGTCCCGCGGCTGGAGTAGAGGTCGGGCGAGCCCGCGATCCGGGTCGCCAGCTCTCCGGTGACCCCGGGGTCGCCCTTGAGGAAGCTGCGCACGGTGTCCCGGTACTTGCCGTTCCACTCCGCCCAGCGGCCGTAGGCCGGGAAGTTGCCGACCTCGTAGAGGCCGCCCGCGTCCCAGGCCTCGGCGATGAGCTTGGTGTGCCGCAGGACCGGGTCGAAGGCGAGCAGTTCCAGCAGCGGCGGGTTGGGCAGCGGGGTGCCGTCCGCGGACCGGCCGAGGATGGCGGCGAGGTCGAAGCGGAAGCCGTCGATGTGGTAGTCGGCGACCCAGTGGCGCAGGCAGTCGAGCACGAAGTTGCGCACGACGGGGTGGTTGCAGTTGACCGTGTTGCCCGTGCCGCTGAAGTTGAAGTAGTACCCCTCCGGCGTGAGCATGTAGTACGTGGCGTTGTCGAGGCCCTTGAAGGAGATGGTCGGGCCCAGCTCGTTGCCCTCGGCGGTGTGGTTGAAGACGACGTCGAGGATGACCTCGATGCCGGCCGCGTGCAGGTCCTTGATCAGGGTGCGGAACTCGTCGCCCTGCATCCCGTAGCGTCCGGTGGCCGCGTAGCCGGCCTTCGGCGCGAAGAAGGAGACGGTGTTGTAGCCCCAGTAGTCGTAGAGCCTCTCGCCGGTCTCCGGGTTGGTCCGCGGGTTGTCGCTCTCGTCGAACTCGAAGACGGGCAGCAGCTCGATGCAGTTGACCCCGAGCTCCTTCAGGTACGGGATCTTCTCGCGCAGCCCCGCGAAGGTGCCGGGGGCGGTGACCCGCGAGGAGGGGTGGCGGGTGAAGCCGCGCACGTGGGTCTCGTAGACGACGAGGTCCTCGGCGGGGATCCGCAGCGGGGTGTCGTCGCCCCAGTCGAAGTCCTGGAGGCAGACCCGGGAGCGGTACTGGTAGCCGCGGCTGCGGTCCGGTTCCACACCCCACACGTCGCGGCCGGCGATCAGCCGGGCGTAGGGGTCGGAGAGGACCTGCCGGGCGTCGAAGCGGTGTCCGCTGGCCGGGTCGAAGGGTCCGTCGGCCCGGTAGCCGTACTCGATGTTCTCGTGGTCGAGGCCGAAGACGGTCATGGCGAAGACGCTGCCCGTGCGGAACTCCTCGGGGAACTGCAGCTCGGCCATCGGCTCGGGCTCTCCGCGCTTGAAGATGACCAGGGTCATGGAGGTGGCCTGGTCGGAGAAGACGGAGAAGCTGACCCCGCCCGGGACCACGTTGGCCCCGAACGGGAACGGCTTGCCGGCGCGGACGCGGTACCCGCCCACCTCGTGGGTCGGGTACGCGTCCACCCGCAGCACCTGCTCGGAGGAGGTCTCGCTCATCGCGCGACCTTGGCCCTCGCCGCGGCGGCCGCGGCCTCGCCGGTCTCGAAGAAGTCGAGGAAGCCGGTGGCCGACATGACGAACCGGACTTCCTCGCTCACCCCGTACAGGGTGACCGCGACGCCGGCGTGCTGCGCCTCCCGGTAGACGACGAGCAGGGTGCGCAGGCCGGCGCTGGACACATAGGTGACGGCGGTCAGGTCGATGCGCAGCGGCCGGCCCTCGCGGACCAGCGGCAGGAGTGCCTGGAGCAGGGCACCGGAGGTCTCGCTGTTGATCTCGCCGGTGGCGACGAGCACGGTGCCCGACTTGTTCCGGCGTTCCTTCACGGTCAGAGTCATTGCATTCCCCTCGTGTTGGGGCGCCCCCCGTTGAGCGCTACTTCCGGTTCACCGGCCGGAGCCGGACCTTGACCTTGACCCTTCCCTGGACGTCGGGGAGGTGGACGGTCAGCTCGTCCGCGTCGAATTCCTCGTACGGCTTCTCGTCGATCTCCACGGACGCGATCCGCACCGAGCCCGCGGGCAGCAGGTCGGGCGAGACGCGCAGCGTCCGGCCGGGCAGGTCGGTCGGGTCGGGCTGGAAGTGGAAGTCCATCTCCCGGCCGTTGATGAGCAGGTTGTTGTAGACGGCGGCGAGGTAGCACAGCTCCGCCGAGTGGTACATGGACATCGAGTGGCTGCCCTTGAGCCGCTCGGTGCCGAGCAGGTACGGCGTGCCGCTGGCGAGCACGTTGAAGTACACGGCTCCCTCGTCGTGGTCGAGGAAGAAGGTGTTGTAGAAGGCCTGCGCCTGCCGGGCCTCGCGCAGGTTCGCGTCGCCGCCGACCGTGCCGTTCAGGATGAGGTAGGCGAGGATCGCCTGTTCCTGCTGCCACCAGGCCTTGCGGTCGTGCCAGGCGAAACGATACGTCTCCTCGTCCCCGCGCTTCACCCGCTCCACCACGTCGTACCAGCCGCCCCGCTGGACGTCGCTGCCGACGGCCGGCATGGTCTGGCCGATCTTCCGGGCCAGCTCCTCGTACGCCGGCTTGGCCTTCAGGGAGTTCATCCGCATCAGGTTCCAGGCGATCTTGAGGTTGTGCCCGACGACCGCGCGGTTCTGCTGCCAGCTGTGCGCGGTGTCGTGCGACCAGTCGCGGAAGAAGCGCTCCTGGACGAACGGGCTGTTCTTGTAGTCCGGGAACCGGTCCGCGATGGTGTCGAAGGTGTACTCCAGGAAGTCGGCGTACTTCTGCTCGCCGGTCGCCAGGTACAGGTTGATCAGGTACGCGGGCGCGTGGTCGCCGACCGAGTTCCAGTTCTTGCGCTCGGCGTTCTCGCCCAGCGACTCGTGGTCGGGGCTGAAGAGGATCGGGTCGATGTGCGAGTAGTAGCCGCCCTGCTCCTCGTCCTTGAAGAACTTGTCGAAGAGCCGGATGGTGGCGTCCGCGTCGTTCCTGATCCGGACGTCGCCGGTGACCCGGTAGGTCTGGATGGGGCCGGCCAGCGCGTAGATCTGCTCGTACATCGGGATCGCGTCGTAGTCGTCGGAGAACTCCGAGGTGAACAGCTTGCGCTCGCTGTCCCCGTCGACGCTGATGCCGTGGTACCAGAAGACCACGTCCTCCTCCGTGTCGACGACCCGCATGTGCTTGCGCAGGTACTCGGTGCCGCGCTCGGCGATCTCCAGGTACTCGTCCTTGCCGGTCAGCAGGTAGGCCGAGGCCATGCCGTAGACCAGCCGGGAGATCGTGTCGGTCTCCTGGACGTGGCTGGCGGTCTTGTCCCCGCCGAGGCGGATCTCGGTGCGGTACTGCGTGAAGTCCACCGGCCCGTCGCCGAACTGGGCCCGCTTGTAGAAGTCGGCCAGCGACTCGATCTGCTTGATCCACCAGCCGGTCTCCTCGAACCGGTAGTCCTCGGCCCCGCGGCCCAGGAACACCAGCCGCTTGGCCTCGAACCTTCCCTCCCCCTCCGGGTAGTGGACCCCGTAGACGAAGAGGAAGCGGCCCGGGGAGAGCATCTCGTCGATGTGCCCGGAGGCGTCGATGTACGGCTCGTCCAGGTTGCGCACCAGCTCGGCACTCGGGTCGCCGGCGAGCGAGACCTCGAACTCGCGCTCGTCCGCGGTCTTCAGGCGCAGCAGCCGCGCCCCGGAGTCGAAGCGGACGACGTAGCCCGCGATCGTGTCGGAGAAGGAGAAGCCCAACGAGCCCGCCATGTCATGCACCGTCCTTGTCGTGTGAGCGGTCGTCCTCGAATCCCTGGCTGACCTCGACGATCACCCCGTCGGGATCGCGGACCCACACGGTCCGCCACCCGCAGATGAAGTCGTCGAAGTCCAGCGGCCCCAGGGTCACTTCGGCCGCGTCGCCCAGCTCCGCGAGGAACGCGTCGACGCTGTCGGTCTGGAAGGCCAGGTGCCGTATCCGGCCCGGGGCCGGCGGGCCGTCCTCGTGCGCCGTGCGGGCCGGCTCGGCTCCGGCCGCGAAGAGCTCCAGGTACGCGTCCCCCTTGCGCAGGAACACGATCCGGGCCTCCCCGAGGTCGACCACCCGGGCCCGGGTGAAACCGAAGTGGCGGGTGTAGAACTCCTCGGTGGTCTTCTGGTCGGCGCAGTTGAGGCCCACGTGCGACCAGACCATCGCGCCCGGCATCAGCCGGCCCTCCGGCCCCGCCCGGCGGCGAGCAGCTCGATGATCCGGCGGGCGAAGAGATGGTGGTGGGCTCCGGTGCGGCCGGTCACCAGGTCCCCGTCCACCACCACGTCCTCGTCCACGTACTCGGCGCCCATGTTGCGGACGTCGCCGATGAGGTTGTTGTGGCAGACGACCTTGCGGCCGCGCACCTTGCCCGGGATCGAGGACGCCAGCCACATGCCGTGGCAGATGATCCCCTTGAGCACCGTCGGCTCCTCGAACGCCCGGCGCAGCAGCTCCGTCGCCGGGGCCAGTACGTCCACGTCCTCGGTGTAGCGCAGCCGGTCGGCGACCATGCCCGAGGGCACGATGAGCGCGGAGTAGCCGCGCAGCTCCTCGTCGGCCAGCCCCTCCAGGGAGCGGTCGGCGGTGAAGGGCGCCCGGTACTCGTGCCCGGTGAAGGTGATGGAGTCGTTGCCCCACAGCCGGGTCAGGAAGTCGACCTCGGCGCCCTCCTCCGCGAACCGGCGCTGGTAGTAGAAGATCTCGGGCTCGTAGAAGTCGCTCTCGACCAGGACCGCGATCCGGGTCCCGGACAGCGCGCCCTCGCGCAGGACCACGTCAGGCACGGGATTCCCCCCTGTTCCGGCCTCCGATGAAGTCCGCCGCGCGTTCGGCGATCATCGCGATGGCGGTGTGGCAGTTACCGGACGGGACGGCGGGCATCACGCTCGCGTCGACGACGCGCAGGTTGCGCACGCCGTGCACCCGCAGTTCGGGGTCGACGACGGAGAGGTCGTCGACGCCCATGCGGCAGGAGCCGGCCTGGTGGTGGTAGCTCTCCGCCTTCTGTCTCACGAAGGTCCGCAGCTCCTCGTCCGAGACGTGCCCCGGCCCCGGCTGGAGCTCCTGCTTGTACCAGGGCGAGAAGGCGGAGGTCGCGAAGAGCTCCCGGGCGGTCCTGACGCCCTGCACCATCCGCTCCAGGTCCCACCGGTCGCCCAGGTAGTTCGGGTGGATCAGCGGGTGGGCCAGCGGATCGGCGCTCGCGAGCCTGATCCAGCCCCGGGAGACCGGGCGGACGACGCCGGGCAGGATGGACACCGTGTTCGGGTGGTCCTGGCCGACGATCACGTCGAACGGGACGTGGACGAAGGCGATCTGCAGGTCCGGAGCCGGCAGACCGGGCCGCGAGGACAGGAACAGAGCGCTCTCGGAGAGGTTCTGCGCGGGCGGCGGCAGTTCCTGGGTGACCTCGGCCATGAGCCCGGTCAGCACGTGGTTGTGGAAGTTCTCCCCGACCCCGGGCAGGGCCGTGGTGACCTCGATGCCGTGCTCGTCCAGCTGCTCGGGGTGCCCGATCCCGGAGAGCATCAGCAGCTTCGGGGACTCGATCGCCCCGGCGGCCACGATCACCTCGCGCCGGGCCCGTACGGTGTGCCGTCCGGGCGCCGCCGCCCGGCTGTGGCCGTCGCGCACGGTGCGGCCCGGGATCTCCGCCGGGGCCCGGAGCTGTTCGTACTCGACGCCGGAGCAGGTGTCCCCGTCGAAGAGCAGCCGGGTGGTCTGGGCGTTGGTGCGCAGCGTCAGGTTGGACCGCTCCAGCGCCGGTTCCAGGTAGGCGGCCAGGGTGCCCTGGCGGCGGCCGTCGGCCACGTCGATGTGGTGCCAGCCGGTGCCGAACAGACCGCGCCGGGGGCCGTCGGTGTTGAAGTCGGCGATCTCCCGGTGGCCCAGCTCGACGGCCGCGTCGATGAAGGCGCGGGATACCGGGTTGGGGCCGTGGAGGCCGGCGTTGGTGACCCGCTGCGGGCCGCCGGTGCCGGTGGTGGGAGCGGTGGGGTCCTCCTGGCCTTCCAGCAGGGCGAAGTACGGGAGCACGTCCTCGTACGCCCAGCCGGCCGCGCCCTGGTAGGCCCAGTTGTCGAAGTCCGAGGCGTGGCCCCGGATGTGCATCATGATGTAGAGGTTGCTGCTGCCGCCGGCGGCCTTGCCGCGCGGTTCGTAGGTACGGCGTCCGCCCAGGCCCGGCTGCGGGACGCTGGTGTAGCCCCAGTCGACGGGCCCGCCCAGCAGCTTGTACCAGGAGGACGGGTCGTCCACCTCGGGCGGGATCCGGGAACCGCCCGCCTCCAGGACCAGGACCGAGACGTCCGGGTCCTCGGAGAGCCGGTTCGCGAGGACGCTGCCGGCGGTGCCGGAGCCGACGATCACGTAGTCGTACTGCTCTGTGGCCACGGGTGTCGTCCTCCCCCTCAGTCCTGGCCCAGCACCTGGAAGGGGACGGTGTCGTGGTAGTTCGCCATGTAGGCGATGCGTCCGTCCACGATCCGGAAGAAGTTCATGACCTCGGCCTCGATCGCCTCGCCGGAGGCGCTGACGGCGGTCAGGTGGGAGACGGCGGCGGCCTTCTCCCCGTCGACGAGGAAGTGCACGGGCTCGTTGCGGAAGACCCGGTACATGGTCCCCATGCCCTTCATCATCGAGCGCAGGGTCTCCAGGCCCTCGATGTGTCCGGCCAACTGCTCGTCCATGACCTGGTCCTCGGCGAACAGGTCGCACCAGCGGTCCCAGTCACCGGCGTTGGCGTACTCGTAGTACTTCCGAAGGACCTCGGTCAGGCTCTCTCGGGCGTCGTGCGTCGCGCTCATTGCGGTCATCCCCCTATCGGTCCCTGCGGGTTCCGTCCGGCGCGAAGGGCGCCCAGAACTGGCTGAAGGCGGAGGCGGTGTCGCCGAAGAGCCCGTCGCGGCCCTCGACGATCCGGCCGTCCCGCCAGCGCATGAAGTGGAAGACCGGGTAGTCCATCCGCTCGTACGGGGTGGTGCTCCCCGGGTCCGCGCCGTCCCGCAGGGCGACGTTGCGGCAGACGTCGGCGCTGCAGTCCTCGCCGACCAGGACCGCCTCCAGGTCCATCCGGAAGGTGCCGCCCGTGAGCTTGTGGGTCCGGCCCATCAGTTCCAGGAAGGCGTCGAGGCTCTCGTACCAGCCGGCCAGGGGGTGGTTGCCGGGCACCAGCCAGCGCAGGTCCTCGGCGTAGTACTCCAGGATGCGCGCGCGGTCTCCGGAGCCGAGGGCGCGGTAGGCGGCCTCGACGCGCTCGCGGGTCACTTCGGTCATCGCCGCGGCCCTCTCAGAGCGAGCCCGAACCGGGCATCGGCGTCAGTTCGTTGACGGTGTACTGCTTGATCTGCGGTCCGTCCGCGCCCGCCACCACGGTCCAGGTCTGGTCGGCGTCGAAGCCGATCCACTGGCTGCGGGCGGCCGGCGCGTCCCAGATCTTGGCCTGCCAGTTGACGAGGACGCGGACGACCGCCCGGTCCCCCTCGATGACCGGCTCCACCTTGGTGACCGTGTGCACCTCGTCGAAGAAGCGGTGGACGGCGGCGTCGTACCAGCGGGCGAAGCCCTGGTGGCCGAGGAAGGTGTCCTCGGGGGCCTTGAGCTCCAGGTCCTCGGTGACGAGGGCGCGGACCTGCTCCAGCGGGAGGTGGCGGTCCAGGGCCACGTACCAGTTCTCGGTGAAGGCGCGGATCGCGTCCTCGGTCAGCCGCTCGGCGGGCATGCGGTCTCCTCCTGTTCGGTGGGGTCCGGTCGGTTCAGATCTGGACGTCGACGAGGAACGGGCCGGGGTGGGCCAGCATCCGGTCCACGGCGGCCGCGGCCTCGTCCGGCTTCTCCACCCGCGTCCCGTCGGCGCCCAGCGCCCGGGCCAGCCCCGCGAAGTCGATCTCGGGGCGGGAGAGGTCGAAGGAGCCCGGGAAGGGGTGTTCGGCGATGTCCCGTTCGCGCCAGTACTGGGCGATGTTGTCGTCGAGCAGCCGGTACTTGCGGTTGTTGCAGACCACGAACTTGGCGTCGATCCCGTGCCGGACCGCCGTCCACAGCGCCTGGTAGGTGTACATCGACCCGCCGTCGCCCGCGAAGCCGACGACGAGCCGGTCCGGGCGGGCCAGTTTGGCGCCGACCGCCCCCGGGAAGCCCACGCCCAGCGATCCGCCCCGGGTCAGGTGGTAGTCGCCGGGCCGCTCGGGCGGCAGGTACCGGGTCACCAGCGGCGAGGTGGTCAGCGCCTCGTCGAAGACGATCAGGTCCCCGCGGGTGCGTTCGGCCAGCGTCCGCAGGAAGACGGCCATCGGCGTGCCGTCGTCGTCCGCCGTGAGGTCCGCGCGGGCCCGCTCCCGGGTCCGTACGTCCAGCCGCGCGGCGGCCGCGGCCCGCTGCGCCGGGCTCAGCCGCTGCTCCAGTACGCCGGCCAGCGCGCGCAGCGCCTGGCGCGGGTCGGCGGCCAGTCCGAGGTCCACGGGGTGGTTCTTGGCGATCTCGTAGGCGTTCAGGTCGATGTGCACGACCTTGGCGCCGGGCCGGAAGGGGTTCTCCAGTTCGGGGAACACCTCCGGGAAGACGTAGGTGCCCACGATCAGCACCGCGTCCGCGTCCCCGATCAGCTCCTTGCTGTGCGGGCCGAACATGTGCCCCGTCTGGCCGCGGCGCAGCGGGTGCGAGGCGGCGATGTTGACCTCGGAGGAGTCGACCTCGTACACGTCGGCGCCCAGCAGCTCGGCGACGGCGGCGAGTCCGGCCTGGGCCCCGGAGAGCGCGACCCCGTCCCCGACGAGGACCACCGGGCGTTCGGCGGAGGCGAGCAGCTCGGCCGCCCGCCCCACCGAGGCCGGCGAGGGGGCCACGTCGGTGAGCGGCACCGTGGCGGGCAGCACGGGCTCGGAGTTGAGCTCGTCCAGCACGTCCATGGGCAGCGCCACGAAGACGGGGCCGCGCGGCGGGGTGAGGGCGATCTTCACGGCCCGCCGCACCGTGCGCAGCACGGACCGCGGGTCGGTGACCCGGGTCGCGTACTTGGTGACGGGCCTGGCCATGGCCACCAGGTCGGAGGCCATCTGCGCGTCCATGGCGTCGTAGCGCACCCCGGCGTCACCGGCGACCACGACGAGCGGGGTGTGGCCGCGCAGCGACTGGTAGAGCATGCCTATGCCGTTGCCCAGACCCACACCGGAGTGCAGCTGGAGCAGGGCCGCGCCGCCCGTGGCGCGGGCGTAGCCGTCCGCGATGCCCGCGGCCACCGTCTCCTGGAGCGCGAGGACGTAACGGAAGTCCGCCGCCGCGTCCACCGCGTCGAGGAATCCCTGTTCCACCGTTCCCGGATTTCCGAACATCACCTTCAGGCCATCGGCCTTGAACTGCTCGATCAGCCTTTCCCGGCCGGGAGTCGCTGCGGCGTTCACGGTATTCCCCCTTTTCTCCCGCGGATCGCAGAGTTACCAGCCGTAGCGGGTGAGACCGTCTTCCAGGACTTCCACGATCTTCTGCCCCGTGAGGTAGGAGTCGGGGGTAGAACGTCCCGTCACGAAGGGATAGTCGACGATCACGGAGACCGGCTTGCCGAAATTCCCGTGATAGGCGCCGCGCGGGCCCGTGGCATCGCGCAGGATGTACTCCAGCGGGTACGGGGGCGGGCCCATGTTGAAGTCGGTACCGAGGAATCCGGTGCCGTCCTTGTAGTCGTACTCCTTGCAGTGGCCGGTCACGTGCTTGCCCCAGACGATGCTCTTGCGGTCGTCCCAGTCCCGGGCGAAGGCCAGGCAGGCGACCCCGTAGCACTCGGCGGCCACGACCTTGCCGGCCTTCTTGAAGGCCAGGATCAGGGCGTGCACGCGCTCGTTGTTGGCGAGGTCGGCGATGGGGCCGCTGCCGCCGACGATGAGGATCGCGTCGAAGTCCGCGATGTCGGCGTCGAGCTCGTCCAGGTCGCGGTGGTACTGCTCCAGCTTGCGCAGGTAGTCCTCGTCGCTCGTGTACGGGCGCTCGGGCACCCAGGCCTCGATGTCGAGCGGCGAGTCGAGCCGGCTCGACTGCTCGAACTCGCGGCCCAGCCGGGCGTTCTCCTCGGTGGTCACCGAGCGGCCCAGCGGGGGGTCGATGTAGTTCGCGTCGAGGCTCGGCGGAAGTGCGTGGGCGCGCTTTCCGGTCGGCGTGGCAAATACGGTCTCATAGCCCCGCTCATCGAACTTCGATACGGGACCGATCAGTTCCTCGGCCCAGTAACCGTGTTCGGAGACAATGACCAGAATCTTTCTGCTCACAGATTCCTCCAGGCGCCGCCTGTTGTCGTTGGCGTCCCCCACACTGCGTGCGCCCGGTGCCTGCGTCAAAGGGCCCGAATGCGACTTCGTGAGGTAGCGGGCAAGGTGGGCCGGGCACCTCACGTAGTCGTCCCGCGAGGTCATGAAGTACCCGCCGGACTTCCTGACCTCGGCCGGATCGATGAACCTTTCCCGGATCTCCGACTTATGGTCTGGACGCGCCGTGGACCCCGGGCGGGCCGGGGGGCACGAGTGCGCGAGGAAAGGGACGGGGACGATGACGATGGACCTGTTGTGCACACACGTCGACCGGATACGTCCGGTGAAGGCCGGCTCCGAGGGCTGTGAGGAGTGCCTGCGGTCCGGTGACAGCTGGGTGCACCTGAGGATGTGCCTGAGCTGCGGGCACGTCGGCTGCTGCGACTCGTCGAAGAACCGTCACGCCACACGGCACTACCGGACCACCGATCACCCCATCGCGGCCTCGCACGAACCCGGCGAGGACTGGGCCTGGTGCTACGCCGACAAGCTGATGCTGGACCCGGCGTGAGCGCGGCCCGGGAGGGCGCCACCGCCCCCGCCACGAGCGGCCCCGCCACCACCACCGCCCCCGCCACCACCGCCGACGCGACGACCGGCGCAGGCTCCCCCGCTCCCGCGGGCTCCCCGTCCGGGGCGGCCACCGAGCGCGCGGAGAGCCGCAAGCCGGTCATCCTGGCCGTGGACGACGACCCGCAGGTGCTGCGGGCCGTCCGCAGGGACCTGCGCAGCGCCTACGGCGACCGCTACCGCGTGCTCGGCGCCTCCTCCGCGGCCGACGCCCTGAAGATCCTGGACTCCCTCGACGAGCGCGGTCACGACCCCGCCCTGTTCCTCGTCGACCAGCGGATGCCCGACGTGACCGGCGTGGAGTTCCTGCTGGAGGCCGTCAGCCGGTTCCCGGACGCGCGCCGGGTGCTGCTCACGGCGTACGCGGAGACCGACGCCGCGATCACCGCCATCAACCGGGTGCGGCTGGACTACTACCTGCTCAAGCCCTGGGACCCGCCCCACGAGCGGCTCTTCCCGGTCCTGGACGACCTGCTCTCCGACTGGCTGGCCACCTACCGGCCGGCGTACGACGGGATCATCGTCGCGGGGCACCTGGTCTCCCCCGGCACCCACGCCGTCCGGGACTTCTTCACCCGCAACGGGCAGCCGTTCCGCTTCCTGAACGTCGAGCGCGACCCCGAGGCCCTGACGGTGATCGCCGCCGCGCAGGCGGACGCCGCGCTCCCGCTGGTGCGCTTCCCGGACGGCTCGGTGCTCTCCGCTCCGAGCGACACCGAGCTGGCCCGGCGCCTCGGCCTGGCCACCACCGCCTCCCGCCCGCACTACGAGTGCGTCATCGTCGGAGCCGGACCCGCCGGGCTGGCCGCCGGGGTGTACGCGGCCTCCGAGGGCCTGTCCACGCTGATGCTGGACTCCCGCGCCCCGGGCGGCCAGGCCGGCACCTCCAGCCTGATCGAGAACTACCTCGGCTTCCCCTCGGGCCTCTCCGGCGGCGACCTGACCCGACGGGCCACCATCCAGGCCTCCCGGTTCGGCGCCGAGATCCTGCACCCCGTCGAGGTGGTCTCCGTGACCCGGGACGACCCGGCGAAGATCCTGACCCTGGCCGACGGTACGGAGATCAGCGCCGAGACGGTGCTGCTGGCGACGGGGGTCTCGTACAACCGGCTGGACGCCCCCGGCGCGGACCGGTTCGAGGGCGCGGGGCTGTACTACGGCGCGGCCACCACGGAGAGCTCGGCCTGCATCTCGCAGCACGTGTTCATCGTGGGCGGCGCCAACTCGGCCGGGCAGGCCGCCGTCCACTTCGCCAAGTACGCGGCCCGCGTGACCATCCTGGTCCGCGCCGCCTCCCTGGACGCGAGCATGTCCCGCTACCTGATCGACGAGATCGAGCGGACCCCGAACATCGAGGTCCGGGTGCGCACRACGGTGGTGGCGCTGGACGGCGGCGAGCACCTGGAGCGGATCACCCTGCACGACGCCGACACCGGTGCGGACACGGTGACCCCGGCCCGGTTCATGTTCACCTTCATCGGCGCACGCCCGCACACCGACTGGCTGGCCGGGGTGGTGGAGCGCGACGAGTACGGCTTCGTCCTCACCGGCTCCGACCTGATCGCCAACGGCGGCGAACTCCCGGCGGAGTGGAGCCTGGAGCGCGCCCCCTACCCGCTGGAGACCAGCGTCCCCGGGGTCTTCGCGGCGGGCGACGTCCGGGCCCACTCGGTCAAGCGGGTCGCCTCGGGCGTCGGCGAGGGCGCCATGGCGGTGTCGCTGATCCACCGCTACCGCTCGATGGGCTGAGAGCGAACACCCGCCCGGACACCCGGCCGGGCCCTTGCGATCAAGAGGAGAGCGGATGCAACGTTGATTACATGATTACAGCCGAACAGAGCGAGAAGCTCCGCGCGTGGTTCGCCGAGCGCCTGCCGGTGGACGTCTACGAGTCCCTCGTCTCGGTCACCGTCGACCGGGAGGAGATCACGGTCGTCGGCACCGCCCCGGCGGCCGAGTCCGTCAAGGAGTTCCGCGAGCGCACCCGCGAGCAGCGCATCGAGGTCGCCCGGGAGGCGGAGGAGCTCTACCGCCGCAAGGTCGCCTGGGGCGTGCGTTCGGGTGAGGAGACCACCCTCTTCACCCACCTCGCCGTCCCCGTCATGACCCGGCTGCGCCAGTCCGAGCGCCAGGTGCTCGACACCCTGGTCGCCGGGGGCGTGGCGCGCAGCCGGGCGGACGCCCTGGCCTGGTGCGTCCGCCTCGTCGGGAGCAACACCGACACCTGGCTCGCCGAGCTGAGGGAGTCCCTCGACAAGGTGCGGCACGTCCGCGCCCAGGGCCCGGACATCCAGAAGTCGCAGTCCGAGTAGGGGAACCCCTCGCCGGGCACGCATGATCCCGGAAGGGTAGCCGGGACCACCTGATCCCAGGGAGAGGCACGCACACCATGACCACGACCGTCGAGTACATCCGCTACCGGATCGCCTCGCAGGACCAGCAGGCGTTCGAGGAGGCGTACGCGCGGGCCGCCGAGGCCCTGGCCGCCTCGCCCGAGTGCATCGACTACGAGCTGGCCCGCTGCGAGGAGGAGAAGGAGCGCTACATCCTCCGCATCCGCTGGACCTCGATCGACGCCCACCTGAACGGCTTCCGCAAGGGCGAGCACTTCCCGGCGTTCTTCACCGCGATCCGCCCGTACGTGACGGCCATCGAGGAGATGCAGCACTACCTCGTGACCGGTGTGGTGGGTCCGGGAAAGGCCGCCGGTCAGTCATGAGCACCACGCCCACGATCTACGAGTGGATGGGCGGTGCGGAGGCCATGCGCCGCCTCACCGACGTCTTCTACGCGCACGCCCTGCAGGACGAGATCCTGGCCCCGGTCTTCGCGGGCATGGACTCGGAGCACCCCCAGCACGTCGCCGTCTGGCTGTCGGAGGTCTTCGGCGGCCCGGCGGAGTACTCGGCGCACCACGGCGGCCACCAGCACATGGCCACCAAGCACCTGGGGCGCGGCATCACCGAGAAGCAGCGCCGCCGTTGGGTGGACCTGCTGCTGGACACGGCCGACGAGGTCGGCCTCCCGACGGACCCGGAGTTCCGGGCGGTGTTCGTCTACTACATCGAGTGGGGCACCCGGATGGCCCTGATCTACTCGGGCCCCCACCCGCCGCCGGTGGACGCGGCGAAGATCCCGGTCTGGTCCTGGGGCCAGACCCCGCCGTGGGTGCCCAAGACCGCGGCGAGCGAGTAACCCCCGTGGGGGCGGCCGGGGCCGCCCCCACGGGCGTTCCCGGGCCACGGGGCCCTCAGCCCCGGCGGGGTCCGGGGCGCGCGGCCCGGGACGGCGCCCCGTCCGGAGCGGACCCGGCCAGCAGCACCGCCAGCGGCGCGGCCCCCTCGGCCTCGCGCCAGAAGTCCACGGCCTCCTCCAGGACCTCCCGCAGCGTCTCCCAGTCCTGCGGACGCTCGGCCGCGTACCCGCGCCAGGAACTCACCACGAGCAGCCTCCCGGGCGCCGGCGGCAGCCACGACAGGTCCACCAGTACGTCGGCCAGCGCGTCCCAGTTCCCGCCGAACCACTCCGGCGCCCGCAGGGCGTCCGCGCACCGCCGCATCAGCGCGGCCTTGCTCCGTACGCCGTCCAGGTCCAGCCGTACGACGGCCCAGCCCGCCTCCTCGGCGGCGGCCAGCGCGGGGGCGAGCGGCTGCGGGTCCAGGCTCATCGGAGAACCGCCTCGAAGGTCTGGTAGTGGTCGTCCGTGTAGTAGAACTCCCCGCCCCCGCCGGTCACGATCCGCCGGGCCCCGCGGTCGCGTTCCCCCGGGGTCCGCACGGTGAACTCGTGGTAGTAGCCGCGTTTCTGCTTCGGCAGGGCCTTCTCGAAGTTCCCGAAGACGGTCCCGTCCTGCCGGTACGCGTACGGCCCGCCCCTGTCGATCAGGGACAGCACCTCGCGCGCCTGCTGCGGCAGCGCGTCGGCCCGCACGGTGGCCATCCCCCTGGCCCACCCGGGGACGTCGCGGCCACCCGCGCTGGCACCCGTACCCGCGCCGGCGCTGGCGGCGGGCGGCGGGGCGGACTTCCCACCGCAGCCCGCCGCACCGACCAGCATGGCGCACAGGAACAGAGCCCCCAGCACACGCAGCAGCGACCGGGGCACGTTCCGAAAGATCATGCACCGATCGTGCCAAATATCCGATTCGCTCGCGAATCGCCTGATGGCGTCAGAGCCCTGACGGGCTCAGAGCACGGACATCTTGGTGTAAGGACTCAGGATTCGTTTCTGGACCGACCCGAAGTCGACGAGGACGGCGATCCCCTCCTCGATCCCGACGACACGGCCGAGGCCGTGCTCGTCGTGACTCACCCGGTCGCCGACGCTGAACTGCCGGAGCGGCGGTTCCACGGGGGCCTTGAACGGGCTGGACGGCAAATGGCGGCGAGGTACTGCTGACTTAGTCATCAAAACCAGTATGCGCCCCCGGGGCCGCCCCGCGGTCCGCTGTTCGGGTCTCGATTCCGGCACCATCCGCATCACCGGCCGGCGCGGCCGCCCCGTCAGTCGTCCGGGTCGGCCCGGTCGAGCGCCGGACGGAGCCCGGGAGCGGACTCGGTGAGCAGGTAGTCCGCGACCGCCGTGTCCGTGACGAGGCTGGTCACCAGCCCGGAACGGAGCACCGCCCCGATCGCGGAGGCCTTGCGCAGGCCACCCGCGATGGCCACGACCTCGGGGATCCGGCGCAGCCGGTCCGCCTCGACGGTGATGCACCGCTCGCCGAGGTCGCGCCCGACCCTGCGGCCTTCCGAGTCGAAGAGGTGCGCGGACATCTCCGCCGCGACGCCGAGGGAGGCGTAGTGCGCCCGCTCCTCGTCGGTCAGCATGTCGTGGACGGTGGAGATGCCGGGCTCCCAGGAGCCGATCGAGACGGCGGCGACCGTCACCTTGTCGAAGTACTCGAAGGCCCGCGCGATGCCCGTCTGGCTGCGCAGGGCGGCCGCGGTCGCCGGATCGGGCAGCAGCATCGGGGCGTAGATCGGGTGGGCGTCCCCGCCGGAGACCTGCGCGGCCCGCCGGACGGCCTCCACGGAGCCGCGCTCGGCCGTCCCGGCGTCGTACACGCCGGTCAGCTGGACCACGGTGCAGGGGGGCAGCCGGTGCAGGGAGGCGGCCATGTGGATGGTGGAACGCCCCCACGCCAGCCCGAGCACATCGCCCTCGTTGACGAGCTCGCCGAGCAGGTCGGCGGCGACCGCGCCGAGGTTCTCCGGGTCCGGAGCGTCCTCGGTGGCGTCGGCCGGCGACTCCACCACGACCGCGTGCCGCAGCCCGTACCGGGCGCGGAGCGCGTCGGAGCGCTCCGCGTCCAGTTCGGCCGGCACCCGGATCTCGATGCGTACGAGGTCGCGTTCGAGGGCCGTCTCCAGGACCCGGGCCACCTTGAAGCGGCTCACGCCGAACTCCTCGGCGATCTGGATCTTGGACTTGCCCTCCAGGTAGAAGCGACGGGCCATGGCCGCCGCCTGCACCAGCTCCGCGGGTCCCATCCGCAGGGCTGACCGTCCCGCCGACATTGCAGACACCGCGTTCTCCTCACTGCTGTTCACACTGTCGTGTTCACACTCTCGACTCGCCGTTCATCCTGTCAGATCCGACGGCCGTTGATCAGCCTGGACGGCTTCCGTTCACCGAGCTGTTCATCAAGCCTCGCTCAGTGGTCGCACGCCCAGGGGGCGGCGGCGATCGCCGCACCCGCCTGCTCACGCAGGGTCCGCACCGCGGCGGCCGGGTCGACCGCCCCGTAGACCGCGCTGCCCGCGACGAACACGTCCGCGCCGGCCTCCGCCACCCGCTCGATCGTGGAGGCCGAGACCCCGCCGTCGACCTGGAGCCACAGCTCCAGCCCGTGCTTGGCGATCAGCTCCCGGGTCCGGCGGACCTTGGGCAGCATGATGTCGAGGAAGGACTGGCCGCCGAAGCCCGGCTCGACCGTCATGATCAGCACCATGTCGAGCTCGGGGAGGATGTCCTCGTACTGCTCGATCGGGGTGCCGGGCTTGAGCGCCATCGCCGCACGGGCCCCCTTCGCCCGGATCTCCCGCGCGAGGCGCACCGGAGCCGCGGCGGCCTCGGCGTGGAAGGTGACGGAACCGGCACCGGCCTCCACGTACTGCGGTGCCCAGCGGTCCGGGTCCTCGATCATCAGGTGCAGGTCCAGCGGGATGTCCGTGGCGCGGCTCAGGGACTCCACGATCGGGACGCCGAGGGTGAGGTTCGGGACGAAATGGTTGTCCATGACGTCGACGTGCAGCCAGTCGGCCCCCTCGACGGCCCGCGCCTCCTCGGCGAGGCGGGCGAAGTCGGC
Organism: Streptomyces sp. M-16; assembly: GCF_052114405.1. NCBI lineage: Bacteria > Bacillati > Actinomycetota > Actinomycetes > Kitasatosporales > Streptomycetaceae > Streptomyces > Streptomyces sp. M-16. The sequence continues at coordinate 57,990 of NZ_JBFRER010000012.1, forward strand.
GGACAGGATGCTGGGATTGATCTGAACGGCCATGCCCCCAAGCCTGCCATGCCCTCGGCCACTTCCGGCCACGGCCCCGGAACTCGGGGTTGCCGTAGCGGCACTTAATTGATCATGCGGCATTTTTCACTTGTCCTTCGAGGTGCGGGTGACGGCCGGTCCGTCCGCGACGGTCACCGTCCCCGGGCGGTCCGGCCCGCCCCGGGGAGTCACCCCGGGCACGGCGTCAGCCCCCCTCCGCGCCGGGCGAAACCGCGGAATCCGCCGAACTCCGGGCCGCGGCCCGGGCCCTCCACCCCCGTGCACCGGGGCGTGGAGGGCCGTCCGGTCCCGCTAGGCGGTGCGGCGCAGCAGGGCGAGGTACATCGCGTCCGTGCCGTGCAGGTGCGGCCACAGCTGGACGTCGGGGCCGTCGCCGAGGGCGGGGACGCCCTCCATGTACGGGCGGGCGTCGATCAGTTCGGCCGACACCGCCTCGGCACCGGCGCCCCGGCCCTTGAGGACGTCTTCCACGACCACCCGGGTCTCCGCCAGGTGCGGGGAGCAGGTCGCGTATCCCACGACACCGCCGACGCGCACCGCGGCGAGCGCCTCGCGCAGCAGCCCGCGCTGGAGCGGCGCGAAGCCCTCCAGGTCCTCGGGGCGCCGCCGCCAGCGGGCCTCGGGACGGCGCCGCAGCGCGCCCAGGCCGGAGCACGGCACGTCCACCAGCACGCGGTCGAAGGACCCCGGCAGCCACGGGGGCCGGGTGCCGTCGGCCGCGATGACCTGGTACGGGCCCGGGTTCCCGGCCAGCGCGCGCTCCACGAGCCGGGCCCGGTGGGGCTGCTTCTCGGAGGCCAGCAGGAAGGCCCCGCGCCGCGCGGCCAGCGCGCCCAGCAGCGCCGCCTTGCCGCCGGGACCCGCGCAGCCGTCGAGCCAGCGCGCGTCGCGCCCCTCGACGGGCACGGCGGCGAGGGCCATCGCCACCAGCTGGCTGCCCTCGTCCTGTACGCCGGCGCGTCCGTCGCGGACGGCCTCCAGCGCGCCCGGCTCGCCGCCCTCGGCCATCCGCACCGCGTACGGGGACCAGCGCCCCGGCAGCGCCGAGTCCTCGCCGACGGCCTCCAGCAGCTCCTCGGGCGTGGACCGGCCCGGACGGGCCACCAGCGTCACCTCGGGCCGCTCGTTGTCGGCTTCGAGCAGGTCCTCGATCCCGGCGCGGCCTCCGCCCAGGGCGTCCCACAGGGCGCTGACGACCCAGCGGGGGTGCGAGTGGTAGACCGCGAGGTGTTCCTCGGCGTCGTCCTCGTACGGCGGGGCCACCCGCTCCAGCCAGCCGTCGAGGTCGTGCGCGGAGATCTTGCGGAGCACGGCGTTCACGAACTTGGCACGGCCGTCGCCGAGCACCACGCGGGCCAGTTCGACGCTGGCCGAGACCGCGGCGTGCGTGGGGATGCGGGTGCCGAGCAGCTGGTGGGCGCCGAGCGAGAGCACGTCCAGCACCGGCGGGTCGACCTCGCGCAGCGGCCGGTCGATGCAGGCCTTGATCACCGCGTCGTAGGTGCCCTGCCGGCGCAGGGTGCCGTAGACCAGCTCGGTGGCCAGGGCCGCGTCGCGCGCCTGGAAGCTCTCGTCCTGGCGGGCCTTCTTCAGCAGCGGGGGCAGCACGAGGTTGGCGTAGGCGTCGCGCTCGTCCACCGCCCGCAGCACCTCGAAGGCCAGCATCCGGACGGGGTCCTTCTGGGGCCGGCGGTACGGCTTGGCCGGCCGGCCGCCCTGCTTGCCGGACGGCTTGCCGGCGCCTGCGGCGGCGGGACGACGACGGGGCTGTTCGCTCACGTGAAAGGTGCTCCGGGGTTACGAGGTACTGCGGTGGTGGGTCACGGGGTACTGCCGGGCCCGCCCGGGGCGGACCGGTCGCGGAATCAGCCTACGTCGGCCGCGCCCAGGCGCTCGCCGGGAGCGATCCGCACCCCGCGGGCCCAGTCGGCGCCCTTCATCGGCTTCTTGCCCTGCGGCTGCACCCACAGCAGCTCGACGGCGTGCGAGCCGGTGCCGACGTGGACGTGGTTCTTGGCCGGGGCCAGCACGCCCGGCGCGAGGTCGGTGCGGTCGGCGACGAGCCCGACGGAGATCAGCTTGAGCCGCTCGCCGCGGAAGACGGTCCACGCGCCGGGGGCGGGCGTGCAGCCGCGCACCACGCGGTCGGCGCGCAGCGCGGGGGCGTTCCAGTCGACGCGCGCGTCCTCGACCGTGATCTTCGGCGCGAGCGAGATCCCGTCGGCGGGCTGCGGGACGGCGCGCAGGGTGCCGTCCTCGATGCCGTCCATGGTCGCGGACAGCAGTCCGGCGCCGGCGAAGGCGAGCCGGGTCAGCAGGTCGCCGCTGGTGTCGGTCGGGCGGATCGCCTCGGTGAGCACCCCGAAGACGGGGCCGGTGTCCAGCCCCTCCTCGATGCGGAAGGTGGAGGCGCCGGTGACCTGGTCCCCCGCCATGATCGACTGCTGGACGGGGGCCGCGCCGCGCCAGGCGGGGAGCAGGGAGAAGTGCAGGTTGACCCACCCCTGGGCGGGGATGTCCAGGGCGCTCTTGGGGATCAGCGCCCCGTAGGCGACGACCGGGCAGCAGTCGGGGCCGATCTCGCGCAGCCGGGCCTGGAACTCCTCGTCGCGCGGCCGCACGGGCTTGAGCACCTCGATCCCGGCTTCCTCGGCACGCTCGGCGACCGGGCTGGCGACGAGCCGGCGACCGCGGCCGGCCGGGGCGTCGGGCCGGGTGATGACGGCGGCGACCTCGTGCCGCCCGGAGGCGATCAGGGCGTCCAGGGCGGGCACGGCGACCTCGGGGGTGCCTGCGAAGACGAGCTTCACTGGGGTCCTACCTCGCTATCTCGGCTGTCAGCAGCGCACCAGTCTATGGGGCCCGCCCCCACCCGCCCACCTGCGGCGCCGAGGGGGCGTACGCACACACGCGCGCCTCTCGCATATGCCGACACGCCCCCGAAGCGTGACTTCATCGCGGTATGGCGCGTTGGTCAAGGCAGATTGACCGAAACGGGCCGCGAATGAGAACGGTGTCTGCGGCCCGATCCGCTCTCCAGCACCGGTTCGAGAGGCTTCTTCATGGCCRACCACGCCACTCATGACGCCCAAGCGCGGGCCAGCCTGCACCTCCTCGTGCGGGACATCGAGCGGGTTCGCCGACAGGTGGACGCTCTGCGCACCCTCACCGCCCAGCTCGGCAACGTGTACCGCCCGCGCCGCTCCGGGCCGTCCACGGGCTTCGTCGTCTACGGCAGGGCCCCCGCACCCACCGTCCGGCTCGCCCAGGAGCTGCGGGACAGCGTCGAGACGCTGGTCACCGCGGCGGTGGACTTCGACCGCTCACTCGGCTTCTCGTGGGACGCGGTCGGCTCCGCGCTCGGCGTCACCAAGCAGGCCGTGCACCGCCGCTACGGGGCACGCCGCGCGCAGGCCGCCGAGTCCGCGGAGCCGTCGGCCGAGGGCACCACGACCCGGACGCTCGGTCCGCTGCCCACCATCCCGGCGGCCCGCTCGGTGCCCCCGCAGCCGGTGCGCGAGGACGCCCAGGCCGCCGCCCCGGCCGCCCGCCAGTCGGCGTTCCCGGGACCCCGCAACGGCTGACCCCGTCCGCGCCGCCGGGACGCCGACCCCCGACGGCACCGACCCCGCGGGACCCCGTGCCTCAAACGCCGGCGGGTCTGGATCCGCGCAGCGAGACTCCAGCCCGCGCGGCGTTTGAGCGCACCGGGTGCGCGGCTCCCGGCACGGGGTCCGGGGCCCGCCCCGGGGACCGGGCGAAGGGCGCGGCGGGGCGAACGGCCCCGCGCAGCGGCCCCCCGCCACCCGGCCTCAGCCGATGTCCGGCGGGTCGATCCGGATCCGGACCGCATCCGCCGCCGCGACGCCCCGCGCCATCCGCGCGGCCTGCGCCGACTTCAGCGCCGCGGCCAGCGCGGCCCCGCTCCCCGGAGGGACCCGGACCAGGGCCCGCTCCCCCGGTGAGGGCTCCCCCCGCCGCCCGGGCAGCGGTACGGGTCCCAGGACCTCCGCGTCCGGCGGCAGCTCGACGGCCCCGAGGAAGGCCTCCAGCGCCTCCCCACGGCCCGCCACGGCGGCCATCCGCGACACCGGCGGGAAACCCAGCTGGGCCCGCTCGGCCAGTTCCCGTACGGCGTGCCCGACCGGGTCCCAGCGCACCAGCGCCTGCACGGGCCGCAGCGTCGGTTCGGCCACGACCACCACCTGCCCCTCCCCGCGCACCAGCGACGCGGCGGCGATCCAGCGGCGCAGCGCCTCCTCCCCCGCCCGCAGGTCGGGCCGGCCCAGCATGGCCCAGCCGTCCAGCAGCAGCGCCGCCGCGTACCCGGCGCCCGTGGCGACCGGCTCGGCCCCCGGGGTGCACACCACCAGTGCCGGGCGGTCCGGCACCTCGTCCAGTACGTGGTCGCGCCCGGAAGTCCGTACGGGCACGGCGGGGAAGGCCCGGCCCAGCTCCTCGGCGGTGCGCCGCGCGCCCACCACCTGGGCGCGGAGCCGGAAGGACCCGCACTCCTGGCAGTGCCAGGCGCTCTCGGCCCGGCCGCACCAGCCGCAGTGCAGGTCCCGCTCGTCGGGGGCCTCCAGCGGCCCGGCGCACACGGTGCAGCGGGCGGGGGTCCGGCAGCGCTCGCAGGCGAGCCGGGGCGCGTAACCGCGCCGGGGCACCTGGACGAGGACCGGGCCGGTCTTCAGGCCCTCCCGGACGGTCTCCCAGGCGAGGCTCGGCAGCCGGGCCGCGCGGGCCGCCCCGTCGCGCGCCAGCAGTTCGTCGCCGACGGTGCGGATGCGCGGAGCGACGGACCGCACCGTCTCCCGGTCGGCCACGAGCGGGCGGGCCCAGCCCGTCTCGACGAGCTGGGCGGCCTCCACCGTGCAGCTGGTGCCGCCGGCCAGGAAGGCGCAGCCGTCGGTGACGGCGCGCAGTTCCAGGACCTCGCGGACGTGCGGGAAGGGGGCGTGGTCGTCGCTGTGGCTGGAATCCCCGTCGTCCCAGATCACCACCAGCCCGAGGTCGCGCACGGGGGCGAACATCGCGGCCCGGGTGCCGACGACCGCGCGCACCGAGCCCCGGCTCACCGCGAGCCACTGCCGGTAGCGCTTCTCGGGCCCGGACTCGGCCGTCAGCAGGGCGTGCCGCCCCTCGCCGAGCAGTTCGGTGAGGGCGGCGTCGACCCGGGCGGCGGTGCGCCCGTCCGGGACCACGGCCAGGGCGCCCCGGCCGGAGGCGAGGGTCGCCGCCATGGCACGGGCCAGTTCCCCGGCCCAGCCGGGGCCGGGCAGGGCGGTCCACACGGCGCGGGGGGCTCCGCCGGTGGCGAGGGCCCGCAGGAACGCGGGCCCGGCGCCGTAGCGGGCCCAGCCGCCGGGCTCGGGCACCGGAGGCGGGGGCAGCGGTTCGGGCGAGGGCTTGGCCTCGGCGCGGGCGCTGCGCGCGGGCAGGGCGAGCTGGAGGACGTCGGCGAGGCTGCCCGCGTACCGGTCGGCGACGGCGCGGGCGAGGGCCAGCACGGGCGGGGAGAGGACGACCTCGGGCGAGACCACCTGGGCCAGGGCGGCCAGCGCCCCGTTGTAGTCGGACTCGGCGCACCGCTCCACGATGAAGCCGTCGATGAGCCCGCCGCCCTCACGGCGGCCGCCGTGCACGCGGTGGGAGCCGGCGCCGAAGCGGACCCGGACGCGGACGCCCGGCCGGGCGGTCTCCGCGAGCTCGGCGGGCACCGCGTAGTCGAAGAGCCGGTCGAGGTGGAGCACGCCCTTGTTCACCAGGACGCGGGCGACGGGCAGCTCCTCGGCGACCGCGGCCCCGCGCCAGGTGCGCGGCTTGGCCTTGGGCGCCTTGGCTTTCGCCTCGGCGACCATCTCCCGGATCAGTGCGAGCTGCTCCGGCGGGGAATCGTTCGCGCTGCTCACACAGGCATTCTTACCAAAGACCACTGACAGCGAACGGCCCCGGACCTGGCGGTCCGGGGCCGTTCGTCACGTGCGGCGGCGTTTACAGACCGGCGGCGGCGCGCAGGGCGTCGACGCGGTCGGTGCGCTCCCAGGTGAAGTCCGGCAGCTCGCGGCCGAAGTGGCCGTACGCGGCGGTCTGGGCGTAGATCGGGCGCAGCAGGTCGAGGTCGCGGATGATCGCGGCCGGGCGCAGGTCGAAGACCTCGCCGATCGCGTCCTCGATCTTCTGGACGTCGACCTTGGCGGTGCCGAAGGTCTCGACGAACAGGCCGACGGGCTCGGCCTTGCCGATCGCGTAGGCGACCTGGACCTCGCAGCGGGCGGCCAGACCGGCGGCGACCACGTTCTTGGCGACCCAGCGCATGGCGTACGCGGCGCTGCGGTCGACCTTCGACGGGTCCTTGCCGGAGAAGGCGCCGCCGCCGTGACGGGCCATGCCGCCGTAGGTGTCGATGATGATCTTGCGGCCGGTGAGGCCGGCGTCGCCCATCGGGCCGCCGATCTCGAAGCGGCCGGTCGGGTTCACCAGCAGCCGGTAGCCCTCGGTGTCGAGCTTGATGCCGTCCTCGACGAGCTGCGCCAGCACGTGCTCCACGACGAACTCGCGGATGTCCGGGGCGAGCAGCGAGTCCAGGTCGATGTCCGCGGCGTGCTGCGAGGACACGACGACGGTGTCCAGGCGCACGGCCTTGTCGCCGTCGTACTCGATGGTGACCTGGGTCTTGCCGTCGGGGCGCAGGTACGGGATGGTCCCGTTCTTGCGGACCTCGGACAGGCGGCGCGAGAGCCGGTGCGCGATGTGGATCGGGAGCGGCATCAGCTCGGGCGTCTCGTCGCAGGCGTAGCCGAACATCAGGCCCTGGTCGCCGGCGCCCTGCTTGTCGAGCTCGTCCTCGTCACCCTCGACGCGCTGCTCGTACGCCGTGTCCACGCCCTGGGCGATGTCGGGCGACTGCGCACCGATGGACACCGACACGCCGCAGGAGGCGCCGTCGAAGCCCTTCTTGGACGAGTCGTAGCCGATTTCGAGGATCTTGTCGCGGACGAGCTGGGCGATCGGCGCGTAGGCCTTGGTGGTCACCTCGCCCGCGATGTGGACGAGACCGGTGGTGATGAGAGTCTCCACGGCCACACGCGAGGTCGGGTCCTCGGTGAGGAGCGCGTCGAGGATCGTGTCGCTGATCTGGTCAGCGATCTTGTCGGGGTGACCCTCGGTGACGGACTCCGAGGTGAACAAGCGACGGGACACAACGCTCCCTGGGGTTGCAGCGGCTGCTGGCTGATCATTTGGCGGAACCACACCGGGGGCTGCGCCCGATCACGTTCCAGGTTGCAGTTTATCGGTCGCCACCGTTCGCCGGACCACCCGTCTCGCCTTATGGGAGCCATGTGACCTGCGGCACTCCATTCTGACGCACGGATTTGCCTCCGAGAAGAGCGACGCTCAGGCGCTTCTGGAGCCGTCCCCGGGCGCGAGGAGCCCCACCACCCGGTCCCAAATCACGTCCGCCAGAACTTCCTTCGGACCGTGGGGCACGGGAGTCTCCCCACCATCGGAGGCCAGGACGATGGCCTCGTTCTCCTCCGAACCGAAGGTCTTGGTGGCGCCGACCTCGTTGACCACGAGAAGGTCACACCCCTTGCGGCGGAGCTTGGCCCGGCCGTTGGCGAGCACGTCGTCGGTCTCGGCGGCGAAACCGACGACGACCTGGCCCTCCCGGGCCCGGTCGGCGGAGATCTCCGCGAGCACGTCGGGGTTGCGCACGAGGGCGACGGGCGCGGGGTCCTGTCCGTCCTTCTTCTTGATCTTGCCGTCGGCGTACCGGGCCGGCCGGAAGTCGGCCACCGCCGCCGCCATCACGACGGCGTCGGCGTCGGCGGCCGCCTTCAGCACCGCCTCGCGCAGCTGGAGGGCGGTCCCCACGCGCACTACGTCCACTCCGGCCGGGTCCGCGAGCGCGGTGTTGGCCGCGACGAGGGTGACCCGGGCTCCGCGCGCGGCGGCCGTGCGGGCGAGGGCGTAGCCCTGCTTGCCGGAGGAGCGGTTGCCGAGGAAGCGGACGGGGTCGAGCGGCTCCCGGGTGCCGCCGGCGCTGATCACCACGTGGCGTCCGGCCAGGTCGGGCCCGGCCGCACCGCGCGCCAGGACCCGGCGGCAGACCTCGTAGATCTCCTCGGGGTCGGGCAGCCGGCCCTTGCCGGTGTCCTTGCCGGTGAGCCGGCCCACGGCGGGCTCGATCACGACGGCGCCGCGGCGGCGGAGCGTGGCGACGTTCTCCTGCGTGGCGGGGTGCTCCCACATCTCGGTGTGCATCGCGGGGGCGAAGACCACGGGACAGCGGGCGGTGAGCAGGGTGTTCGTGAGCAGGTCGTCGGCCAGCCCGTGGGCGGCCTTGGCCAGCATGTCGGCGGTGGCGGGGGCGACGACGACGAGGTCGGCACCCTGCCCGATGCGCACGTGGGGCACCTCGTGGACGGTCTCCCAGACCTCGGTGGAGGCCGGGTTCCCGGAGAGCGCGGACCAGGTGGCCTCGCCGACGAAGTTCAGGGAGGCGGCCGTGGGCACCACCCGGACGTCGTGCCCCGACTCCGTCAGCCGGCGCAGCAGCTCGCAGGCCTTGTACGCGGCGATCCCGCCACTGACCCCCAGCACGACCTTGGGCTTACCCGGCTTGTCCACCACTCGCTCCCCGTTCGGAATCGGTCTACGCCACCTATGACACACCACAGGCCCGGCAGATGTTCTGCCGGGCCTGTGGTGAAGAGAATGTTCCGCGCCTTACTGGGCCGGGGCCTCGATGGCCTCGGAGGTCAGCAGGCCCGCATTGATCTCGCGCAGCGCGATCGAAAGCGGCTTCTCGTGGACGTGGGTGTCCACCAGCGGGCCGACGTACTCAAGCAGGCCTTCGCCGAGCTGCGAGTAGTACGCGTTGATCTGACGCGCGCGCTTGGCCGCGTAGATCACGAGGCTGTACTTCGAGTCCGTGGCCTCGAGCAGCTCGTCGATCGGCGGGTTGATGATGCCCTCGGGCGCAGTGATGGAAGAGGACACGCTCTACCTTCCGAAGATGGGTGAAAGATCAAACATCAATCGACATGACATCGATCAACGATCAAACAACTTTCATCAAGGCTAGCAGCTCACGCGCCACGTCCTCGACGGAGGTGTTGACCAGGGTGGTGTCGAACTCGGACTCGGCAGCCAGTTCGATCTTGGCGGAGTCGAGCCTGCGCTCGATCACCTCGGGGGATTCGGTGCCGCGGCCGGTGAGCCGGCGGACCAGTTCGTCCCAGCTGGGCGGGGCCAGGAAGACCAGCTGGGCGTCGGGCTTGGACTCGCGGACGAGCCGGGCGCCCTGGAGGTCGATCTCCAGCAGCACCGGTTCGCCGTTGTCCAGGCGTTCCAGCACCGCGCCGCGGGGTGTGCCGTAGCGGTTGCCCGCGAATTCGGCCCACTCCAGCAGCTCGCCGTTGGCGATCAGCTTGTCGAACTCGTCGTCGTTGACGAAGAAGTAGTGGACTCCGTGTCGCTCACCGGGCCGCGGCTTGCGGGTGGTGGCCGACACCGAGAGCCATACCTCGGGGTGGACCTTGCGCATATGCGCGACGACCGTGCTCTTGCCGACCCCCGAAGGGCCGGAGAGCACGGTCAGCCGCGGACGAACCTCTGCTGCCATAGAGCGATTATCCAGGTTCTCGGGACTGCCTGAGAACGCCGGGAGAACTTCGGGCGACGCCTCAGGCGCCGCTACCGCCGAACTCACGCTCCAGAGAGGCGATCTGGTTGGAACCGAGACCTCGGACACGCCGGGACTCGGAGATGCCGAGGCGCTCCATGATCTGCTTGGCGCGGACCTTGCCCACGCCGGGCAGCGACTCCAGAAGGGCGGAGACCTTCATCTTGCCGATGACGTCGTTCTCCTGGCCCGTCTTGATGACGTCGTGGAGGGAGGCGCCGGAATGCTTGAGTCGATTCTTCACCTCGGCCCGCTCCCGGCGAGCCGCGGCGGCCTTTTCGAGCGCTGCTGCGCGCTGTTCAGGGGTAAGGGGCGGAAGAGCCACGCCTACGTCACCTCGGATGTCGAACTGTCGGATACGGACCGGCGGGGAGCCCCAGGGCACCACGCCGGGCGAGCCTCCCGAACAGCGTGGGAAATCGTTCGCTGCTCGTTCACTCTGGTCGGAGACTAGCGGCCATGGCCGCTCCAGTCAGCGAGAACGGACGAAAAGTCCTGGTCAGCCTCCACTGAACCGTACATCACGGACAAAGTACCCCGGTTTTGTCCGGGGAAAGACGTTCGAATTTCGTCAAGCCGTGCCATGTGTCCGTGCCGAGGTGTGCGCGGGCGTGGCCCCGCAGGGGGACTACGCCGCGACGGCCGCGCGGATCTCGTCCGCGAACCGGCGGGACGCGTCGCGCAGCGCGGTCACGTCCGGGCCGTGCTTCAGGACGCCCCGCGACACGTTCGGGACGACGTTGCCGACCGCCTTGCCGAAGACCGCCGGGAGGTCCGCCGCCGTCGCGCCCTGCGCGCCGATGCCGGGAGCCAGCAGCGGCCCGTTGATGTCCAGGTCGAAGGAGGACAGGTCGCCCAGCGTCGCCCCGACCACGGCCCCGAAGGAGCCCATCGGCGCGGCCCCCTCGTTCTCCGCGGCCAGGTGCGCCAGCATCGTCGCCCCGATGGTCCGGCCGTCCTCGCGGACCGCCCGCTGGACCTCCGCGCCCTCCGGGTTGGAGGTGAGCGCCAGGACGAACAGGCCCGCGCCGGACTCCCGCGCCAGCTCCACGGCCGGTTTCAGCGAGCCGTAGCCGAGGTACGGGGACACCGTCAGCGCGTCCGAGAACAGCGGGGAGGCCGGGTCCAGGAAGGCCGAGGCGTACGCGGCCATGGTGGAGCCGATGTCGCCCCGCTTGGCATCCATCAGCACCAGCGTGCCCGCCGCCCGCGCGTCGGCCACCGTCCGCTCCAGCACCGCCACACCGCGCGAGCCGAAGCGCTCGAAGAAGGCCGCCTGCGGCTTGAAGACCGCCACCTGGTCGGCCAGGGCCTCCACGACGGTGCGGGAGAACCGCTCCAGGCCCGCGATGTCGTCGTCCAGGCCCCAGGAGGCCAGCAGGGCGGCGTGCGGGTCGATGCCCACGCACAGGGGGCCCCGAGCGTCCATGGCGGCGCGCAGACGGGTACCGAAGGGGGTCACAGGGCTCACAGCGCGGCCTTCCGGGTCTCGGCGCCCACCGCTTCGGCGAGGGTCGCGTAGGGGCTGGTGGCCAGGCGCGCGGCCAGGCCCTTGTGAATGGCGCGGGCGTAGAACGGGCCCTCGTAGATGAAGGCGCTGTAGCCCTGGATCAGGGTGGCGCCCGCGAGGATGCGCTGCCAGGCGTCCTCGGCGTTCTCGATGCCGCCGACGCCCACCAGGACCATCCGGTCCCCCACGCGCGCGTACAGGCGGCGCAGGACCTCCAGGGAGCGTTCCTTGACGGGCGCTCCGGACAGCCCGCCGGTCTCCTTGACCAGCGAGGGGTCGGACTTCAGGCCGAGGCCCTCGCGGGCGATGGTGGTGTTGGTGGCGATGATGCCGTCCAGGCCCAGCTCCAGGGCGAGGTCGGCGACGGCGTCGACGTCCTCGTCGGCGAGGTCGGGGGCGATCTTGACGAGCAACGGCACCCGGCGGCCGGTCACCGCGCGGTCGGCGGCCTCGCGCACGGCGGTCAGCAGCGGGCGCAGCGACTCGGTGGCCTGGAGGTTGCGCAGGCCGGGGGTGTTCGGCGAGGAGACGTTGACGACGAGGTAGTCGGCGTGGCGGGCCAGGCGCTCGGTGGAGAGCACGTAGTCCGCGGCGGCCTCCTCCTCGGGCACCACCTTGGTCTTGCCGATGTTGACGCCGACGACCGTCCGGAAGACGGGGTTGCGGGCGGCGAGCCGCTCGGCGACGGCCGCGGAGCCCTCGTTGTTGAAGCCCATGCGGTTGATCAGGGCGCGGTCGGGGACGAGGCGGAAGAGCCGCTTCTTGGGGTTGCCGGGCTGCGCCTGGCCGGTGACCGTGCCGATCTCGACGTGGTCGAAGCCGAGCATGGACATGCCGTCGATGGCGACGGCGTTCTTGTCGAAGCCGGCCGCGAGCCCGAAGGGGCCGTGCATCCGCAGGCCGAGGGCCTCGGTGCGGAGCCCCTCGTACCGGGGCGCGAGGACCGCCGCGACGAAGGTGCGCAGCACGGGGGTGCGGGCGGCGAGGCGGATCCAGCGGAAGGCCGTGTAGTGGGCCTGCTCCGGGTCCATCCGCTTGAAGACGAGGTTGAAGAAGAGTTTGTACACGGTGCCTGAGGATCCCTCTGCGCTCATGAGGAAGGGGACACCCGGCGCACGGTCGGCGCGCCGGGGTCCCCCTCCTTCGTACGGGCCTGTCGTCAGTCGCGGGCTGCGGTCAGGTGCTCCGCGTGCTCCTGGAGGGAGCGGACGCCCACGTCACCGCGGTTGAGCGCGTCGATGCCCTGGACGGCGGCGGCGAGCGCCTGGACCGTGGTCAGGCACGGGACGCTGCGCGCCACGGCCGCCGTGCGGATCTCGTAGCCGTCGAGGCGGCCGCCGGTCCCGTACGGGGTGTTGACGATCAGGTCGACCTGGCCGTCGTGGATGAGCTGGACGATGGTCTTCTCGCCGTCGGGGCCCTCGCCCTCGCTGAGCTTGCGCACCACGGTGGCGTTGATGCCGTTGCGGCGCAGCACCTCGGCGGTGCCCGAGGTGGCGAGGAGTTCGAAGCCGTGGGCGACGAGCTCGCGCGCCGGGAAGATCATCGAACGCTTGTCGCGGTTGGCGACGGAGATGAAGGCGCGGCCCTTGGTGGGCAGCGGGCCGTAGGCGCCCGCCTGCGACTTGGCGTAGGCCGTGCCGAAGACGGAGTCGATGCCCATGACCTCGCCGGTGGAGCGCATCTCCGGGCCGAGGACGGTGTCCACGCCGCGGCCGTGGATGTCGCGGAAGCGCGACCACGGCATGACGGCCTCCTTGACGGAGATCGGCGCGTCGAGCGGCAGGGTGCCGCCGTCGCCGTTCTTCGGGAGCATGCCCTCCTCGCGCAGCTCGGCGATGGTGGCGCCGAGGGAGAGGCGGGCGGCGGCCTTCGCGAGCGGGACGGCGGTCGCCTTCGAGGTGAAGGGGACGGTCCGGGAGGCGCGCGGGTTGGCCTCCAGGACGTAGAGGATGTCACCCGCCATCGCGAACTGGATGTTGATCAGGCCGCGGACGCCGACGCCCTTGGCGATGGCCTCGGTGGAGGCGCGCAGGCGCTTGATGTCGTACCCGCCGAGGGTGATCGGGGGCAGGGCGCAGGCGGAGTCGCCGGAGTGGATGCCGGCTTCCTCGATGTGCTCCATGACGCCGCCGAGGTAGAGCTCGTGGCCGTCGTAGAGGGCGTCCACGTCGATCTCGATCGCGTCGTCGAGGAAGCGGTCGACCAGGACGGGGCGGGTCGGGGAGATCTCGGTGGACTCCGCGATGTACGACTCCAGGCGGGTCTCGTCGTAGACGATCTCCATGCCGCGGCCGCCGAGCACGTAGGACGGGCGCACGAGGACCGGGTAGCCGATCTCGTCCGCGATCGCCTTCGCGCCCGCGAAGGTGGTGGCGGTGCCGTGCTTGGGGGCGGGCAGGCCCGCCTCGGCCAGGACCTGGCCGAAGGCGCCGCGGTCCTCGGCGGCGTGGATGGCCTCCGGCGGGGTGCCGACGACCGGAACGCCGTTGTCCTTGAGCGCCTGCGCCAGGCCGAGGGGGGTCTGGCCGCCGAGCTGGACGACGACACCGGCGATGGGGCCGGCCAGCGACTCGGCGTGGACGATCTCCAGCACGTCTTCGAGCGTCAGCGGCTCGAAGTACAGGCGGTCGGAGGTGTCGTAGTCCGTCGAGACGGTCTCCGGGTTGCAGTTGACCATCACGGTCTCGTAGCCGGCGTCGCTGAGGGCGAAGGAGGCGTGGACGCAGGAGTAGTCGAACTCGATGCCCTGGCCGATGCGGTTCGGGCCGGAGCCCAGGATGATCACCGCGGGCTTGGTGCGCGGCGCGACCTCGGACTCCTCGTCGTAGGACGAGTAGAAGTACGGGGTCTTCGCGGCGAACTCGGCGGCGCAGGTGTCGACCGTCTTGTAGACCGGGCGGACGCCGAGCGCGTGGCGGACCTCGCGGACGACGTCCTCGCGCAGCCCGCGGATCTCGGCGATCTGGGCGTCGGAGAAGCCGTGGCGCTTGGCCTCGGCGAGCAGCTCGGGGTGGAGCTTCTCGGCGGCGGCCAGCTCGTCGGCGATCTCCTTGATCAGGAAGAGCTGGTCGACGAACCAGGGGTCGATCTTCGTGGACTCGAAGACCTCTTCCTGGGTGGCGCCGGCGCGGATGGCCTGCATGACGGTGTTGATGCGGCCGTCGGTGGGGCGCACGGCGGTGGCGAGGAGCTCGTCCTTGTCGCCGACGGGGCCGACGAAGGTGAACTGCGAGCCCTTCTTCTCCAGGGAGCGCAGGGCCTTCTGCAGCGCCTCGGTGAAGTTGCGGCCGATCGCCATGGCCTCGCCCACCGACTTCATGGTGGTGGTGAGGGTGGAGTCGGCGAGCGGGAACTTCTCGAAGGCGAAGCGCGGGGCCTTGACGACGACGTAGTCGAGGGTCGGCTCGAAGGAGGCCGGGGTCTTCTCGGTGATGTCGTTGGGGACCTCGTCGAGCGTGTAGCCGATGGCCAGCTTGGCGGCGATCTTGGCGATCGGGAAGCCGGTGGCCTTCGACGCGAGCGCCGAGGAGCGCGAGACGCGCGGGTTCATCTCGATGACGATGACGCGGCCGTCGACCGGGTCGATCGCGAACTGGATGTTGCAGCCGCCGGTGTCGACGCCGACCTCGCGGATGATCGCGATGCCGATGTCGCGCAGCCGCTGGTACTCGCGGTCGGTGAGGGTCATCGCCGGGGCGACGGTGATGGAGTCGCCGGTGTGGACGCCCATCGGGTCGAAGTTCTCGATGGAGCAGACGACGACCACGTTGTCCTTGGTGTCGCGCATCAGCTCCAGCTCGTACTCCTTCCAGCCGAGGATGGACTCCTCCAGGAGCACCTCGGTGGTCGGGGAGAGCGTGAGGCCCTGGCCGGCGATGCGGCGCAGCTCGTCCTCGTCGTGGGCGAAACCGGAGCCGGCGCCGCCCATGGTGAAGGAGGGGCGCACGACGACGGGGTAGCCGCCGAGGGTGTCGACGCCGGCGATGACGTCTTCCATCGTGTGGCAGATGACCGAGCGGGCGGACTCGCCGTAGCCGATCTTGGCCTTGACGGCCTCGACGACGCCCTTGAAGAGGTCGCGGTCCTCGCCCTTGTTGATGGCCTCGACGTTGGCGCCGATGAGCTCGACGCCGTACTTCTCCAGCACACCCTGCTCGTGCATGGAGATCGCGGTGTTGAGCGCGGTCTGGCCGCCGAGGGTCGGGAGCAGCGCGTCGGGGCGCTCCTTCGCGATGATCTTCTCGACGAACTCGGGGGTGATCGGCTCGACGTACGTGGCGTCGGCGATCTCCGGGTCGGTCATGATCGTCGCCGGGTTGGAGTTCACCAGGATGACCCTCAGGCCCTCGGCCTTGAGGATGCGGCAGGCCTGGGTGCCGGAGTAGTCGAACTCGGCGGCCTGGCCGATGACGATCGGGCCGGAGCCGATGACCAGGACGGACTGGATATCGGTGCGCTTAGGCACGCTCGGCCTCCATCAGGGCGGTTTCCATCAAAGACGTGAAGCGGTCGAAGAGGTACGCGGCGTCGTGCGGGCCGGCGGCCGCTTCGGGGTGGTACTGGACGGAGAAGGCCGGCTGGTCGAGCAGCTGGAGGCCTTCCACGACGTTGTCGTTCAGGCAGACGTGCGAGACCTCGGCGCGGCCGAAGGGGGTCTCGGAGACCTTGTCGAGGGGCGCGTCCACGGCGAAGCCGTGGTTGTGCGCGGTGATCTCCACCTTGCCGGTGGTGCGGTCCTGCACCGGCTGGTTGATGCCGCGGTGGCCGTACTTCAGCTTGTAGGTGCCGAAGCCGAGCGCGCGGCCCAGGATCTGGTTGCCGAAGCAGATGCCGAAGAGCGGGGTCTTGCGGGCGAGGACGCCCTGCATGACGGAGACCGCGTGGTCGGCGGTGGCCGGGTCGCCCGGGCCGTTGGAGAAGAACACGCCGTCCGGGGAGACCGCGTAGACGTCCTCGACGGTGGAGGTGGCGGGCAGGACGTGCACCTCGATGCCGCGCTCGGCCATCCGGTGCGGGGTCATTCCCTTGATGCCGAGGTCGACGGCGGCCACGGTGAACTTCTTCTCACCGATGGCGGGGACGACGTAGGCCTCCTTGGTGGCGACCTCCGCGGAGAGGTTCGCACCCTTCATCTGGGGGGCTTCCAGGACGCGCGCCAGCAGCGCGGCGTCGTCGGCGACCGCGTCGCCGGAGAAGATGCCGACGCGCATGGCGCCGCGCTCGCGCAGGTGGCGGGTCAGGGCGCGGGTGTCGACGCCGGAGATCCCGACGACGCCCTGCTTGACCAGCTCCTCGTCCAGCGAGCGCTGCGCGCGCCAGTTGGAGGGGACGCGGGCGGGGTCGCGGACCACGTAGCCGGACACCCAGATGCGGGAGGACTCGGGGTCCTCGTCGTTGACGCCGGTGTTGCCCACGTGCGGGGCGGTCATCACGACGACCTGTCGGTGGTACGACGGGTCGGTGAGGGTCTCCTGGTAGCCGGTCATGCCGGTGGAGAACACGGCCTCGCCGAAGGTCTCCCCCACAGCGCCGTAGGCGCGGCCGCGGAAGATCCGACCGTCCTCCAGGACGAGTACGGCGGGAGCTTTGGCTGCTCCCCTGGTGGAGGTCGTCATCGTTCGGCGCCTTCCGTCGTGATGGATGGGTTCATGAGGTTGATCGCTTCGACCCAGGCGGCGTGTTCGGCCGCGCGGTCGGAGCGGAATCCGGAGTCGATCAGCTTGTCGCCGTGCGCCCAGGTGACGACGAGGAGACCGCCCTCGGTGAGTACCTTGCCCGCGATTCCCTTGTCGAGGCGGGCGCCGCGCAGCTGCGCGGCCGGTACGAAGAAGTCGGTGGCACCCGGACGGACCACGTCGAGGCCCGCGTCGGTGAGCGTGAGCTCGACCCGGCTGCGCACCCCCAGACCGTGGGCGACGATCCGGTCGAGCCACTGACCGGCGGTGGTGGACCCGTGGTACCGGCCGGTCAGGGCCAGCCGGTGCTCGGGGAGACCGCCGGGGGCGGCGGGGAGCTCCGGCAGATCGCTCTGCAGGGCCCCGCGCCATTTCCAGCCCTGCCGCATCAGCCAGTACACGAACGCGATGAAGACGAGCAGACCGATCACCCACGCGATGCGGGCGCCCCAGTCCGTCACCTCCGCCGACTGTCGTTCGGCGGCCTCGGCGGCCAGTTGGATTACTGCAGGTGTCACGCCAGTTTCCCGTCCACGACCGTTGCCCGGCCCCGCAGGAAGGTGTGAGTGACGCGCCCCGGCAGCTCACGGCCCTCGTAAGGCGTGTTGCGGCTGCGGGAGGCGAAGTGTGCGGGGTCCACAGCACCACGGTACGAGGTATCGACCAGCGTCAGGTTGGCGGGTTCACCTGCCGAGACGGGACGGCCGTGGCCGGAGAGCCCGCCGATGCGCGCCGGCGCGGCGGACATCCGGTCGGCGACGCCCGCCCAGTCGAGCAGGCCCGTCTCCACCATCGTCTGCTGGACGACGGAGAGCGCGGTCTCCAGGCCGACCATGCCCATGGCCGCGGCGGCCCACTCGCAGTCCTTGTCCTCGTGCGGGTGCGGGGCGTGGTCGGTGGCGACGATGTCGATCGTGCCGTCGGCGAGCGCCTCGCGCAGGGCCATCACGTCGCGCTCGGTGCGCAGCGGCGGGTTGACCTTGTAGACCGGGTTGTACGAGCGGACGAGCTCGTCGGTGAGGAGCAGGTGGTGCGGGGTGACCTCGGCGGTGACGTCGATGCCGCGGGACTTGGCCCAGCGGACGATCTCGACGGAACCGGCGGTGGAGAGGTGGCAGATGTGCACCCGGGAACCGACGTGCTCGGCGAGGAGGACGTCGCGGGCGATGATCGACTCCTCGGCGACGGCGGGCCAGCCGCCGAGGCCGAGCTCGGCGGAGACGACGCCCTCGTTCATCTGGGCGCCCTCGGTGAGGCGGGGCTCCTGGGCGTGCTGGGCGACGACGCCGCCGAAGGCCTTCACGTACTCCAGGGCACGGCGCATGATCACGGCGTCGTCCACGCACTTGCCGTCGTCGGAGAAGACGGTGACGCGGGCGGCGGACTCGTGCATGGCGCCCAGCTCGGAGAGCTTCTTGCCCTCCAGGCCGACCGTGACGGCGCCGATGGGCTGCACGTCGCAGTAGCCGGACTCCTTGCCCAGGCGCCAGACCTGCTCGACGACGCCGGCGGTGTCGGCGACCGGGAAGGTGTTGGCCATGGCGAAGACGGCGGTGTAGCCGCCGGAGGCCGCGGCGCGGGTACCGGTCAGGACGGTCTCGGAGTCCTCGCGGCCGGGCTCGCGCAGGTGCGTGTGCAGGTCGACGAGGCCCGGGAGCAGGGTCAGGCCCTCCGCCTCGATGACGGTCGCGCCCTCGGCGGACAGGCCGCTGCCGACCTCCGCGATGGTCTCGCCGTCGATCAGGACGTCCTGCGCCTCGCCACCGAGCACCTTCGCGCCACGAATAAGGATCTTGCTCATCTTTACTTGGTCTCCTCGGTGCGCGGGGCTGCGGTGGTGGTGACGGCGGGCTCGGATCCTCCGAGCAGCAGGTACAGGACGGCCATGCGGATGGAGACGCCGTTGGCGACCTGCTCGACGACCGTGCAGCGGTCGGAGTCGGCGACCTCGGCGGTGATCTCCATGCCGCGGACCATCGGGCCGGGGTGCATCACGATGGCGTCCTCGGGCATCCGCGCCATCCGGGCGGCGTCCAGGCCGTAGCGGCGCGAGTACTCGCGCTCGGTCGGGAAGAAGGCGGCGTTCATCCGCTCGCGCTGCACACGCAGCATCATGACCGCGTCGGACTTCGGCAGCACCTCGTCGAGGCTGTACGAGATCTCGCAGGGCCAGGTCTCGACGCCGACGGGCACCAGCGTGGGCGGGGCCACCAGGGTGACCTCGGCGCCGAGGGTGTGCAGCAGGTCCACGTTGGAACGGGCCACGCGGCTGTGCAGGACGTCGCCGACGATGGTGATCCGGCGGCCGTCGAGGCCCTTGCCGAGTCCGGCGTCCCGGCCCACCAGGCGGCGGCGCATGGTGAAGGCGTCGAGCAGGGCCTGGGTGGGGTGCTGGTGGGTGCCGTCGCCCGCGTTGATGACGGGGGCGTCGATCCAGCCGGAGGTGGCGAGGCGGTAGGGGGCGCCGGAGGCGTGGTGGCGGATGACGACCGCGTCGACGCCCATGGCCTCCAGGGTCTGGGCCGTGTCCTTCAGGGACTCGCCCTTGGAGACGCTGGAACCCTTGGCCGCGAAGTTGATCACGTCGGCGGACAGGCGCTTCTCGGCCGCTTCGAAGGAGATCCGGGTGCGGGTGGAGTCCTCGAAGAAGAGGTTGCAGATGGTGCGGCCGCGGAGGGTGGGCAGCTTCTTTATCGGCCGGTCCGCGACGCGGGCCATCTCCTCGGCGGTGTCGAGGATGAGGACGGCGTCGTCGCGCGTGAGATCGGCGGCCGAGATGAGGTGGCGCTTCATCCGGTTACTCCGTAAGTCGGGAGGGCAGGCAGGAGGACTGACTGAATGCGGGCAGGGCAGGCTGCGGCGCGGACCCCGCGAAGGGGTCCGGCACCCGGCGGGGCTACTGCCCGGAGGCCTGGTCGGTCCGCTGGCCGAGCAGCACGGCGTCGCGGCCGTCCTCCTCCTGGAGCTGGACCTTGACGGTCTCCCGCAGCGACGTGGGGAGGTTCTTGCCTACGTAGTCGGCGCGGATCGGGAGTTCCCGGTGGCCGCGGTCGACGAGGACCGCGAGCTGCACGGCGCGGGGCCGGCCGATGTCGCCGAGGGCATCGAGGGCGGCGCGGATGGTGCGGCCGGAGAAGAGCACGTCGTCGACGAGGACCACGAGGCGGCCGTCGATGCCGTCGCCGGGGATCTCCGTGCGGCCGATCGCCCGGGCGGGCTTCAGGCGCAGGTCGTCGCGGTACATGGTGATGTCGAGGGAGCCGACCGGAATCTTCGTTCCGGTGATCTCTTCGAGCTTGGCCGCCAGCCGGTCGGCGAGGAACACGCCGCGGGTGGGAATGCCGAGGAGCACCACGTCGTCGGCGCCCTTGGCGCGTTCGACGATCTCGTGGGCGATGCGGGTCAGGACCCGGGCGATGTCCTGCGCCTCCAGCACGGGGCGCATTGCTTCGCCGGCGTTCCGACCGCCGTCTTCGGAAATCTGAGAAGTCTGGCTGTCCATGAAAAGGACCTCCTTCTCCGCCTCACGGGACGGACCTTAAAGGACGTCTGATGTACGCCGTCCACGGTACCAGGACCCCGCGCCCGGCTCCGCACCCGGGGCCCCGCGGAGCCCTCGTAAGTGGGCGTCGAAGACCATTCGGCTTGACGCATCCACGTAACGCTGCGTAACCTCACAGTGAGTTACCAGCCGCGCGACGGCCCCGCATGTCATCCATGCAGCCCGTCGTCCATGTCGTCACAGCGTCACAGCGTCCGGGAGCGTTATGTCCAGCGAATACGCCAAACAGCTCGGGGCCAAGCTCCGCGCCATCCGCACCCAGCAGGGCCTCTCCCTCCACGGTGTCGAGGAGAAGTCCCAGGGCCGGTGGAAGGCCGTGGTGGTCGGCTCCTACGAGCGCGGGGACCGCGCCGTGACCGTCCAGCGCCTCGCCGAGCTGGCGGACTTCTACGGGGTTCCGGTGCAGGAACTRCTGCCGGGCACGACCCCCGGCGGAGCGGCCGAGCCGCCGCCGAAGCTGCGCCTCGACCTGGAGCGCCTGGCGGGCGTCCCCGCCGAGAAGGCCGGCCCCCTCCAGCGCTACGCGGCGACCATCCAGAGCCAGCGCGGCGACTACAACGGCAAGGTGCTGTCGATCCGCCAGGACGACCTGCGCACCCTGGCCGTCATCTACGACCAGTCCCCCTCGGTCCTGACCGAGCAGCTGATCAGCTGGGGCGTCCTCGACGCCGACGCGCGGCGCGCGGTGGCCCACGAGGACATCTAGTCCTGAAGCCCGGAAAACGGGCCCAGGCCAGCAGAAACGTTTACCGGCGGGTGCCGGGACCTCTCCGGGTCCCGGCACCCGCCGGTTTTCGTTCCCCGGGCGGCCCCGGTGAGGTCCCGTCCGCGCCGCACACACGGAAGGGCCCGCAACGCGTACGTTGCGGGCCCTTCCGTATGGCGCGTGCCTGGTGTCAGCTCTCGCTGCGACGCAGGTTCGGCTTCAGGTCCTTGAACCGGCCGAGGAGGCCGTTCACGAACGCCGGCGAGTCGTCCGTCGAGAACTCCTTGGCCAGCTGGACGGCCTCGTCGATCGCCACGGCGTCCGGGGTCTCGTCGACCCAGATCAGCTCGTAGGCGCCCAGCCGCAGGATGTTCCGGTCGACGACCGGCATGCGGTCGAGCTCCCAGTCCACGGCGTAGGTGACGATCAGGTCGTCGATGCGGTTCACCTTGTCGGCGTAGCCCTCGACGAGGTCCATCGTGAAGGYGCTGACCGGCGGCTGCCGGTCGTCCGACCTCGCGTGGCGGATCCAGTCCGCGAGGACCTCGCGCACGGGCACACCGCGCTGGTCGGCCTCGAACAGGATCTGGAAGGCGCGCTTGCGCGCGTTGCTCCGGGCAGCCACGGTTAGCTGTTCACCCGGCCGAGGTAGTCGCTGGTGCGGGTGTCGACCTTGACCTTCTCGCCCGTGGTCACGAAGAGCGGGACCTGGATCTCGTAGCCGGTCTCCAGGCGCGCCGGCTTGGTGCCACCGGTGGAGCGGTCGCCCTGGACGCCCGGGTCGGTGTGCTCGATGACCAGCTCGACGGCGGCCGGGAGCTCGACGTAGAGCACCTCGCCCTCGTGCTGCGCCACGGAGGCGGTGAAGCCCTCGATGAGGAAGTTCGCGGCGTCGCCGACGGCCTTCTTGTCGACCATCAGCTGGTCGAAGGTGCTCATGTCCATGAAGACGAAGTAGTCGCCGTCCATGTACGAGAACTGCATGTCGCGGCGGTCGATGGTGGCCGTCTCGACCTTGGTGCCGGCGTTGAACGTCTTGTCGACGACCTTGCCGGACATCACGCTCTTCAGCTTGGTACGCACGAAGGCCGGGCCCTTGCCGGGCTTGACGTGCTGGAACTCGACGACGGACCAGAGCTGGCCCCCGTCGAGCTTCAGCACCATGCCGTTCTTGAGGTCGTTCGTGGAAGCCACGGTTGCGGAATCTCCTGCACTGGAAGACCTTGGGTGCGCGCACGGCCCGGCCACGCGGGCTAGAGCGCGAGCAGCTCCTTGGTCGTAATGGTGAGTAGCTCTGGACCGCCGTCCGCCTCGGGGCGTACGACGAGCGTGTCATCGATCCGGACACCTCCCCGGCCCGGGAGGTGAACCCCCGGTTCGACGGTGACCGGCACGCAAGCGTCCAGTTTACCCATTGCCGTAGGTGCAAGCTGCGGGTCCTCGTCGATTTCGAGGCCCACACCGTGTCCCATCGACGCCGCGAGGGCTTCGCCGTACCCCGCGGAGTCCAGTACGGACCGTGCCGCGTGGTCCACGTCGCGGTACGCGGCGCCCGGGACGAGCGACTCCCGGCCGGCCCGCTGGGCGGCGAAGACGAGGTCGTACAGCTCGATCTGCCAGTCGGCGGGGGTGGTGCCGATCACAAAGGTCCGGCCGATCTCGCAGCGGTAGCCCCGGTAGTTCGCGCCGAGGCAGACCGTGAGGAAGTCGCCCTCCTCCACCCGCCGGTCGGAGGGCCGGTGCCGCGAGCGGCCGGAGTGCGGGCCGGTGCCGACGGAGGTCGGGAAGGCCGGACCGTCGGCGCCGTGGTCCACGAGCCGGCGTTCCAGCTCCAGGGCGAGGTGGCGTTCGGTACGGCCGACGAGGATCGACTCCAGCAGCTCTCCGAGGGCCTGGTCGGCGATCTCGGCGGCGATCCGCAGGCAGGCGATCTCCCCCTCGTCCTTGACGAGCCGCTGCTGTTCCACGGCGGCTCCCAGGTCGGCGAGGCGCAGCCGGGGCGCGACCGAGCGCAGGGCCCGGTGGCGGCCGACGGTGACGTGGTGTTCCTCGACGGCGAGGGACTCGGCCCGTGCGGCGGCGGCCAGGTCCGCAGCGGCCACGGCCGGGTCCGCGCCGGGATGGGGCAGGACGGAGAGCCGCAGCTCCTCGTCGAGCCGCCCCTCGTCCGCCTCACCGGTGGGTGCGGCGGCGCAGAACAGCACGTCTTCGGCGGGCCCGACCAGCAGGACGGAACCCAGCGGGGACGCCCCGGAGAGGTAGCGGACGTTCGCCGGACGCGTGATCAGTGCGGCGGAGTTGCCCGCGGCGCCACAGCGGTCGCGGAGCAGGGCCCTGCGGGCCGCGTACACGTCTGACATGTATTCGAGCGTACGAGCGCCCCGCGCATCCGGCCCGGCGAGCGCGTCCGGACGGGGGCTACCAGCCCTGGGGGCTCGCCGAGGCCCGCGCCAGGGCCTCGTCCAGGGCCCGGGCCGTGCCTTCCACGTCCAGGTGGGAGTTGTCGATGATCGGCAGCCCGGAGCCGTACCAGCCGGCCATCCGGCCGTGGATCCGGGCCACTTCCTCATCGGACAGGCGCCGGTTCCCGGAGCGGGCGGCATTGCGGTCCAGGACGATCTCCAGACCGGGCAGCAGCACGACCGGGAGCAGTCCGGGGCCCACGTGCCGCTTCCAGCCGCCCAGGCCCACCACGGGCCGGTCGGGGAAGACGGCGTCGTCGAGGATGCAGGAGATGCCGTTGGCCAGGAAGTTGCGGGCGGCGAAGCCGCAGGTGCGGCGGGCGAGGCGGTACTGGGCCTCGGAATGTTCGTTCCAGCCGGCCTGCGGGTCCGCGAAGCCCGAGCAGACCCACTCGCGGACGTCGTCCAGGCTGATGTGCGCGGTCGGCACCGGGCGGGTCGCCGCCCAGTGCCGGGCCACGGTGGTCTTGCCGGCCCCCGCCGGGCCGATGAGCAGCACGGCGAGGGTGGCGCCGCCGGTACCGGGCGCGGGGGGCACGGGCGGGGCCGCCACGGCGGGAGGCAGTGGAATGTGCCCCGTGGCCTCGGGCACCGGGGCCACCGGGCCCATGGGGGCCACCGGCCACCCCCGCGCGGGGGGTATCGGCGGCGGCGGGGGCGCCGCCGGGTGCTGACCCTGCGGCGGACCCCAGTCCCCCACTCCTTGCTGCATCCGCGCCACTCCGTCTCGTTCAGGCGACTGATGCGAGAACGTTATCTCAGGCCGTGACCTCTTCCGCCAGCGCGCGCAGCGCCAGCCGGTAGGAGCCCAGCCCGAAGCCCGCCACGGTACCGGTCGCGACGGCCGCGATGACGGACGTGTGCCGGAACTCCTCGCGGGCGTACGGGTTGGAGATGTGCACCTCGATCAGCGGCGCGGTGCGCTGCGCCGCCGCGTCCCGCATGGCGTACGAGTAGTGCGTGAAGGCGCCCGGGTTGATCACGACCGGGACCTTGCCGTCGGCGGCCTCGTGCAGCCAGCGCACGAGCTCGCCCTCGTCGTTGGTCTCGCGGACCTCCACGTCGAAGCCGAGCTCCGCGCCCAGGGTGCGGCAGCTCTCGACGAGACCGGCGTACGAGGTGGCCCCGTAGACGTCCGGCTCGCGGGAGCCGAGGCGGCCCAGGTTCGGGCCGTTGAGCACGAGCACCTTGCGGCTCACGCCGACACCTCGCCGTACGCGGCGATCAGGTGCGCCGGGTCGGGGCCCTCCAGGACGGTGGGCTTGCCCAGGCCGTCCAGCACGATGAAGCGCAGCAGGTTGCCGCGGGACTTCTTGTCGACCTGCATGGTCTGGAGCAGCTTGGGCCACTGGTCCCCGCGGTAGGTCAGCGGCAGGCCGACCGCGGCGAGGATCTCCCGGTGCCGGTCGGCCGTCGCGTCGTCGAGGCGGCCCGCGAGACGGCCGAGCTCGGCGGCGAAGACCATGCCGACGGACACGGCGGCGCCGTGGCGCCACTTGTAGCGCTCGTTCTTCTCGATGGCGTGCGCGAGGGTGTGGCCGTAGTTGAGGATCTCGCGGAGTCCGGACTCCTTGAGGTCGCTGGAGACCACGTCGGCCTTGACCTGGATGGAGCGGCAGATCAGCTCGGCCGTGTGCGGGCCGTCCGGCGTGCGGGCGGCCGCCGGGTCCGCCTCGATCAGGTCGAGGATCACCGGGTCGGAGATGAACCCGGCCTTGATGATCTCGGCGAGGCCGCTGACGTAGTCGTTGACCGGCAGCGAGTCCAGCGCGGCCAGGTCGCACAGGACGCCGGCCGGCGGGTGGAAGGAGCCCACCAGGTTCTTGCCCTCGGCGGTGTTGATGCCGGTCTTGCCGCCGACCGCCGCGTCCACCATCGCGAGGACGGTGGTCGGTACGGCGATCCAGCGCACGCCGCGCAGCCAGGTGGCGGCCACGAAGCCCGCGAGGTCGGTGGTGGCGCCGCCGCCCACGCCGACGATCACGTCGGTGCGGGTGAAGCCGGACTGGCCGAGCGCCTTCCAGCAGTACGCCGCGACCTCGACGGTCTTGGCCTCCTCGGCGTTGGGCACCTGGATGGCGACGGCCTCGTAGCCCTGCGCCGCCAGGTCGTCCCGCAGCGCCTCACCGGTCGAGGCGAGCGCCTCGGGGTGGATCACCGCGACCCGCTGGGCCTTCGTACCGATCAGGCCGCCCAGCTCACCGAGCAGCTGCCGGCCGACCAGCACGTCGTACGCGTCGTGTCCGGCGCTGGCGCCGACGTTGATCCGCGTCACCTGGTCTGTCATACGTCCTTCAACTCCAGAGCGTCGAGGACCGCCTGGGCGACCTCTGCGGGGGTGCGGTCGTCGGTGGCCACCACGACGCGCGCGACTTCGGTGTACAGGTGGCGCCGGGCGTCCATCAGCTCGCGCCACTGGCGGCGCGGGTTGACGGCGAGCAGCGGGCGCGCGGCGCCGAGGCCGACGCGGCGCACGGCCTCCTCGACGTCCATCGACAGGTAGGCGACGGGCAGCCCCGCGAGCAGGGCGCGGGTGCCCTCGTCGAGGACGGCGCCGCCGCCGAGGGCGAGGACTCCGGTGTGCCCGGCGAGGGCGTCCGCGACGGCCCGCCGCTCCAGCTCGCGGAAGTACGGCTCGCCCTCGTCGACGAACAGGTCGGAGATCTCCCGGCCCGTGGCGGCGACGATGTCGGCGTCGGTGTCCCGGTAGGGGACGCCGAGCCGTTCGGCCAGCAGACCCCCCACCGTGGACTTGCCGGAGCCCATGGGTCCGACGAGGACGACCAGTGGTCCGGTGGCCGTCACCGGATCTGCAGGTTGTCGAGGTAGGACCGGACGTTGCGGCGGGTCTCGGGGACGGAGTCGCCGCCGAACTTCTCGACGAGGGCGTCGGCCAGGACCAGCGCCACCATCGCCTCGGCGACGATGCCCGCGGCGGGCACCGCGCACACGTCGGAGCGCTGGTGGTGCGCCACGGTCGCCTCGCCGGTGGCGACGTCGACGGTCGCCAGGGCGCGCGGGACGGTCGCGATGGGCTTCATGGCGGCCCGGACGCGCAGCAGCTCGCCGGTGGTCAGACCGCCCTCGGTGCCACCGGAGCGGCCGGAGGTCCGCTTGAGGCCCTCGGGGGTGGAGACGATCTCGTCGTGGGCCTGGGAGCCGGGCACCCGGGCCAGTTCGAAGCCGTCGCCGACCTCGACGCCCTTGATGGCCTGGATGCCCATGAGCGCGGCCGCGAGGCGGGCGTCGAGCCGGCGGTCCCAGTGGACGTGGGAACCGAGGCCGACGGGGACCCCGTACGCGAGGACCTCGACGACGCCGCCGAGGGTGTCGCCGTCCTTGTGGGCCTGGTCGATCTCCGCGACCATCGCCTTCGACGCGTCGGCGTCGAGGCAGCGCACCGGGTCGGCGTCGAGCTTCTCGACGTCGGCGGGGGTCGGGTAGACGCCGCGGGGGGCCTTGGCCGCGGCCAGCTCCACCACGTGGGAGACGATCTCGATGCCGGCGGCCTCCTTGATGAAGGACCGGGCGACGGCGCCGAGGGCGACGCGGGCGGCCGTCTCACGGGCGCTGGCGCGCTCCAGGATCGGACGGGCCTCGGAGAAGCCGTACTTCTGCATGCCCGCGAGGTCGGCGTGGCCGGGGCGGGGACGGGTCAGCGCCGCGTTGCGGCCGGTCTCCTTGAGCAGGGAGGGGTCGACCGGGTCGGCCGACATGACGGTCTCCCACTTGGGCCATTCGGTGTTGCCGATCATGACGGCGACCGGCGAGCCCTGCGACAGTCCGTGGCGGACGCCGCCGAGGAAGGTGATCTCGTCCTGCTCGAACTTCATCCGGGCACCGCGGCCATAGCCGAGTCGGCGCCGGGCCAGGTGGTCCGCCACCAGCTCGGTGGTGACCGGGACGCCGGCGGGAAGACCCTCCAGCGTCGCGACCAGTGCCGGTCCGTGCGACTCTCCCGCGGTCAGCCAACGCAACCTGCTCAACGATGCTCCTCATGCTCGCGCCTGGCACTGCGACGGCGCGGTCGGGTGCGCGGCCCTGACCCGCCGTACCCCCGATCCTCCCACGTCCGGGCGGGTGCGCCGGTCCCGGTCCAACTGTCGGACGACGGGTACCCGCAGCACTCTGGCCCGCGGAGCTACCGGATCCCTACGCTCCGGCGCCGCCACAGCCACTTGCCGGCTTCCCAGAGCGATCCGAGCGCCACCAGTGCGCAGATGGTCCACTTCGCCCAGTCGGGCAGCGCATCGCCGAGCWGGGCGGTGACGAAACGGAACACCCCGCCCGCGATCTCCGCTTTACCGGCCAGCGACTGACCCGGTTCCACCGTCTCCACGAAGCCCCCCTCGCTGTGAACGCGCAGGTGGGGAGCCTACCGGGCGCGGAGCGCCGCCTCGCCGGCCGCGCGCATGGCGGCCAGCGGCGCCCGGGGACGACCGGTCATCTGCTCGACCTGGAGGACCGCCTGGTGGACCAGGAGGTCCAGGCCGCCGAGCAGGGTGGCGTCGCGGCCGGCCCAGGCGGCGGCCAGCGCCGTCGGCCAGGGGTCGTAGAGCACGTCGAAGAGGGTCCCCGGGGTGTTCGGCACGGCGTCCGCGAGGGCGTCGGTGGCTCCGGCCGGGGTGGTGGCGATGACCAGGGGGGCCGTCAGGGCCTCGGCCGCGCGCGACCAGTCGGCCGTGCGGACGGTGACGCCGAGCCGCTCGCCCCACTCGCGCATCTCGGCGGCGCGGGCGGAGGAGCGGACGTACGCGGTGACCTCGCCGGTGCAGATCCGCGAGAGGGCCGCCAGCGCCGAGGAGGCGGTGGCCCCCGCCCCGAGGATCGCGGCGGCGGGCACCTTCTCGACGCCGCGCTCGTGCAGGGCGGCGACGATCCCGGGGATGTCGGTGTTGTCGCCGAGGCGGCGGCCGTCCCCGGTGAGGACCACCGTGTTGACCGCCTCGACGGAGGCCGCGGTGTCGCTGATGCCGTCCAGCAGCGGGATGACGGCCCGCTTGAGCGGCATGGTCAGCGACAGCCCCGCCCACTCGGGACCCAGGCCGGCCACGAACCCGGGGAGCGCGGCCTCGTCGATCTCGAACCGGTCGTAGGACCAGTCGTCGAGGCCGAGCTCCCGGTAGGCGGCGCGGTGCAGCACTGGTGAGAGGGAGTGCTCGATGGGCGAACCCAGCACCGCGGCCCGTATCCGTGACATGTCCTGCTACCCGCCGTTCTTCTGCTTCTGCCGTTCCTGGAACTCGTTGACGAGCTTGAGGTGCTCGTCGTAGGTCTTGGTGAAGGTCGTCGTGTGACCGTCGACCGACACGAAGAACATCCAGCCGCCGTGGTCCGGACCGAGCGTAGCGGTCAGCGCCTCCAGGCCCGGGTTCCCGATGGGGCCGGGGGGCAGTCCCTTGACGAAGTGCGTGTTGTACGGGTTGTCGAAGGCCTGGGCTTCCTTCAGGTTGAAGTTGATCTCGCTCTGGTTCTTGACGTAGTTGTACGTCGAGTCGAACTGGAGCTTCTGGTTCGTGACGTCGTTGGTCTTCTTGAGGCGGTTGTAGACCACCTCGGCCATCTTCTTGAAGTCGTCGTGGTTCTTGCCCTCGGCGTTGACGAGGCTGGCGACCGTGACCACCTGGAGCGGGTTGTCCAGGCCCAGCTCCTTGGCCTTGCCCTCGACGCCCAGCTCGTTGTACTTGGCCGTCGCGTTCTTGACCATTTCCTTGAGCAGGGACTCGGGGGTGCTCTCCTTGCCGAGGTCGTAGCGCGTCGGGTAGAGGAAGCCCTCCAGCGGGTCGATCAGCTTCGGGTCGGTGCCGGCCCAGGCCGGCAGGCCGAGGTTCTTGGCCTCGCGCTGGGCGATGTCCTTGGTGGTGCCGGCCGGCTTGCCCAGCTTCTTGTCGATCGCGTCGTACACCTTGGAGTTGCGCATGCCCTCGGTGACGGTGATGACGTTGAGCTTGGTGGGGTCGATCATGACGGCGACGGCCGCCGCGCCGGACATCTTCTTCTTCAGCGTGTAGACGCCGGGCTGGATGGACTTGCCCTTGGGGTTGGCGTTGGCGGCGTCCACGAAGGCCTGGGCGCTCGCGACGACACCTGCCTCCTTGAGGATGCGGCCCATCTGGCCGAGGCCCGCGCCCTTGGGGATCTCGACGTCGACCGACTCCTCCGAGCCGGAGCCCGCGAAGTCCTCCGTGGCGCCGAAGCGCTCCTTGATGTACGAGTAGCCGTAGTAGCCGCCACCGCCGACGACGGCGACGATGACCAGGGCCGCGACCAGGCAGGCCGCACCGCTGCGTTTGGGTTTGCCGCCCTTGCCCTTGCCGCCCTTGCCCTTGCCGCCCTTGCCCCGGCCGGAGCGCCGGCCGCCGCGGCCGGGGGGCTCCTCGTCGGCGTCGGCGGCGAGGAGGGACTCCTCCGCCTCCTCCGTCTCCGGCTCGTCGACCGGGTCCGGGTCGAGGCGCCGCCGGCCGGGGGGCTGGGGCGGCGGGAAGGCCTCGGGGGTGGTGTACAGGTCCGGAGCCTCGCCGGCGTAGCCCGGGGCGACCTGCTGGGCGTACGGCTCCGCGCCCGCGTACGGGTCCACCGGCGCGGCCACGGTCTGGTACTGGAGCTGCTCCTGGAGCTGCTGCCCCTGCCCGGTGTCCCAGCCCTGGCCGTCGTAGACCGGCTGGGGCTGGGGCTGCGGGTGGAGCTGCTGCTGCGGGTGCTGCGGGTGGAGCTGCTGCTGGAGCTGCTGGTCCTGCGGCACGTACTGCTGCTGCGGGTACTGCTGCTCCTGGTACTGCGGCTCCGGGTACTGCTGGGGGTACTGCTCGTACTGCGGCTCCCGGTACTGCGAATCCTGGTACGGCGGCTCCTGCGGATACTGCTGCTGGCCGCCTGCGTAGGGCACCTGACCCTGCTGGGTCGCCTGTCCGGTCCAACCCTGGTCCCCGTAGAGCGGGTCCTCCGGGTGCCAGGGTTCGGGGGCGCGGCCCCGGCCATACTCAGTCATCGGTCCCCTAGAGCCGCGAGACGGAGGCAGCGGCTTCTTTGCCGCGGCACCCGGTTCCGCCTCTGAAGTGGTGGGCGACGGCTGTTCGAATGCCGCCACATCGCGCGGAACGTTACCGTATCGCGATCAGACAACCACTTCGACGCACTCACCGGGCGGATTACCTGATACCCGTTCGGTCTCAAGAGCGTTCTGCAGGATGACCACAGCGGCCGCCTGGTCGATGACCGAACGGCCTTTCTTCGCGTTCCTCCCGGAGGCCCGCAGGCCCTGGGCGGCGGTGACCGTGGTCATCCGCTCGTCCACCAGACGGACCGTCACCGGCTTGATGCCCTTCGCAAGTTCGTTCGCGAAGGCGCGCACCTTGGCCGCGGCGGGCCCCTCCCGCCCGCTGAGCGAGCGGGGGAGGCCGACCACGACTTCGAGGGGCTCGTACTCCTCGACGAGCTGCCGCAGCCGCCGGTGGGCGAAGGGGATGTCCCGGCCCGGAACGGTTTCCACCGGTGTGGCGAGCACCCCGTCGGGGTCGCACGAGGCGACCCCGATCCGGGCGTCTCCGACGTCGATGGCCAGCCTGCGGCCGCGGCGCAGCGTCATCGTCAGACCGTCTCGACGACGAGGCGCTCGACCGCGCTGATGGCCTCGGGGATGGCGGCCGGGTTCTGGCCGCCGCCCTGGGCCACGTCCGGCTTGCCGCCGCCGCCGCCGCCGAGGGTCTTGGCGGCGGTACGGACCAGGTCACCGGCCTTGAGGCCGCGCTCGCGGGCCGCCTCGTTGGTGGCGATGACGGTCAGCGGACGGTCGTTCGCCGTGGTGAAGAGGGCCACGACGGCCGGGCGGTCGCCCTGAATGCGGCCGCGGACGTCGAGGACCAGCTTGCGCAGGTCGTCGGCGCCGGTGCCGTCCGGGACGGTTCCGACGACGAGGGCGACGCCGCGGATGTCCTGGGCGCCCGCGGCCAGACCGGCGGCGGCCTGGAGGACCTTCTCCGCACGGAACTTCTCGATCTCCTTCTCGGCGTCCTTCAGCTTGCCGAGCATGGAGGCGATCTTCTCCGGCAGCTCCTCCGGACGGCCCTTGACCAGCTCCTGGAGCTGGGCGACGACCGTGTGCTCCTTGGCGAGGAAGTTGTACGCGTCCACGCCGACGAGGGCCTCGACGCGGCGCACGCCGGAGCCGATGGAGGACTCGCCGAGCAGCTTCACCAGGCCCAGCTGGGCGGTGTTGGCGACGTGCGTGCCGCCGCACAGCTCCTTGGAGAAGTCGCCGATGGTCACGACGCGCACGCGCTCGCCGTACTTCTCGCCGAACTCGGCGATGGCGCCCTGCTTCTTCGCCTCGTCGATGCTCATGATCTCGGCGGTGACGTCGAGCTCGCGGGAGAGCACGTCGTTGATCTTCTGCTCGACGTCGGTGAGGACCGTGCCGGGAACGGCGTTCGGGGAGCCGAAGTCGAAGCGGAAGCGGCCGGGGCTGTTCTCGGAACCGGCCTGGGCGGCCGTGGGGCCGAGGGCGTCGCGCAGCGCCTGGTGGGTCAGGTGCGTGGCCGAGTGGGCGCGGGCGATGGCCCGGCGGCGGTTGATGTCGATGGCGGCGTACGCGGAGGCGCCCACCGTCACCTCGCCGACCTGGACGGAGCCCTTGTGCACGGAGACGCCGGGGACCGGCTGCTGGACGTCGCGGACGACGATGACGGCACCGGAGTCGAGCTTGATGCGGCCCTGGTCGGCGAGCTGGCCGCCGCCCTCGGCGTAGAAGGGGGTGCGGTCGAGGACGACCTCGACCTCGTCGCCCTCCGAGGCGGCGGGCGCGGAGACGCCGTTGACCAGCAGGCCGACGACGGTGGACTCGCCCTGGGTGGTGGCGTAGCCGGTGAACTCGGTGGCGCCGGAACCGTCGGCGATCTCCCGGTAGGCGGACATGTCCGCGTGGCCGGTCTTCTTGGCCTTGGCGTCGGCCTTGGCCCGGTCGCGCTGCTCCTGCATCAGGCGGCGGAAGCCGGGCTCGTCCACGGAGAGGCCCTGCTCGGCGGCCATCTCCAGGGTGAGGTCGATCGGGAAGCCCCAGGTGTCGTGGAGCAGGAACGCCYTGTCGCCGGAGAGGACCGTGCCGCCGGAGGCCTTGGTCTCGCTCACGGCGGTGTCGAGGATGTTCGTGCCGCCCTTGACCGCCTTGAGGAAGGCGGCCTCTTCGGCGAGCGCGACGGTCTCGATGCGCTTGCGGTCGGTGACCAGCTCCGGGTACTGCTGCCCCATCGTGTCGATCACCACGTCGACGAGGTCCTGGACGACCGGGCCGGTGGCGCCCATGAGACGCATGTTGCGGATGGCGCGGCGCATGATGCGGCGCAGCACGTAGCCGCGGCCCTCGTTGCCGGGGGTGACGCCGTCGCCGATGAGCATGACGGAGGTGCGGATGTGGTCGGCGACCACGCGCATCGAGACGTCGGTGCCCTGGGCGGCGCCGTACTGGACGCCGGTCAGCTCGGTGGCCTTGTCCATGACCACGCGCAGGGTGTCGGTCTCGTACATGTTCTGCACGCCCTGCAGGATCATCGCGAGGCGTTCGAGGCCGAGACCGGTGTCGATGTTCTTCGAGGGCAGGTCACCGAGGATCGGGAAGTCTTCCTTCCCGTCGCCCGCGCCGCGCTCGTACTGCATGAAGACCAGGTTCCAGATCTCCACGTAGCGCTCGTCGTTGACGGCCGGGCCGCCCTCGACGCCGAACTCGGGGCCGCGGTCGTAGTTGATCTCGGAGCACGGGCCGCAGGGGCCGGGGACGCCCATGGACCAGAAGTTGTCCTTCTTGCCCAGGCGCTGGATGCGCTCGGCGGGGACGCCGATGACCTCGCGCCAGATCGTTTCCGCCTCGTCGTCGTCGAGGTAGACGGTGATCCAGAGCTTCTCCGGCTCAAGGCCGTAGCCGCCGTCCGCCACGGAGCTCGTGAGCAGCTCCCAGGCGTACTTGATGGCGCCTTCCTTGAAGTAGTCCCCGAAGGAGAAGTTGCCGCACATCTGGAAGAACGTGCCGTGGCGGGTGGTCTTGCCGACCTCTTCGATGTCCGGGGTGCGGACGCACTTCTGCACGCTGGTGGCGCGGGGGGCCGGGGGCTTGGTCTCGCCGAGGAAGTACGGCTTGAAGGGGACCATGCCGGCGTTGACCAGCAGCAGAGTCGGGTCGTCCGCGATGAGCGACGCCGAAGGGACAACGGTGTGACCGCGCTCCTCGAAGAAGCTCAGCCAGCGGCGGCGGATTTCAGCCGACTCCATCAGTGGTCCTCATTCCGGTTGTACGTAACCGCCGAGTGGTTCGGACGGTGGGTGGTCTGGTCGTGCGGGTCGTGCGCGATGGCCCGCAGCCGCCGCGGCCCGGGGAGGGCGGTGACGTTGTCGGGGCGATCGGGGTCCTGGGTCAGGCCCAGTACGTCGTTCAGCTCGCCCTCGCGCTGCGTCATTCCCGCCTTGACGTCGAGGGCGAAGTCCTTGAGGCGGTGACCCGCCTCCACGGCCTTGTCGGCGGCCTGGGCCGCGAGGCTCTCCGGCGTCAGCTTCTTCAGCTGCCGGTTGACCTTGGTGGTGGCCCACACGCCGGCGGCGGCGCCTGCGGTGAACCAGAAGGCTCGGCGGAACATCGGTGGTCTCAGCCCTTCTGCTTCCGGCGCCGGGCCGACGGCACCGTGCGGCCGACGATCACGCTACGGCTGCCGCCGTCACTCCGGGTGCGCCGGGATGTCTTCTGCGGCACGTCCTCCGTCTTGCCCAGGGCCTTGCGGACGCCGTAGCCGAAGGCCGCGACCTTGACCAGCGGCCCGCCGAAGGTGGAGGCCACGGTCGAGGACAGGGCGGAGGCGTTGGAGGTGACCTCCTGGACGTCGCTCGCGATGGCGTCGACGCGGTCGAGCTGGGTGCGCGCGGAGCGGACGGTGGTCGAGGCGTCCGCCAGCAGCGGAACGGCCTGCTCGGTCACGTCGGCGACCAGCTTGGTCGTCGCCTTGAGCACCTGGGCGAGCCTCACCAGCACCACGGCGAGGAAGGAGACCAGGATGGCCCAGAAGACGGCCACGAGGATCCCGGCCACCTCTCCACCGGACACGTTGCACCGCTCCCTGAATATGCGAAACCTACGGAGAAAAGTCGTCCTCCGACCCTATCGCGCCGGAGATCGGCCGCAGTACCGCAATTCCCGGCCCACCGCCCCCGCCTTGTACGCAGCGCAGCCGGAGCAGTACCCTCCGTGTCCCATGCGACAGAGACCCCCGGGGCACGGGACGCCCGGCAATCTTCCCTCGGAGCTGAGCACCTTCGTCGGGCGGGGGGAGGAGCTCGCCGGGGTGGGGCGCCTGCTGGAGTCCTCCCGGCTGGTGACGGTGACCGGGGTCGGCGGGGTGGGGAAGTCCCGGCTGGCCCTCGCCGCGGCCCGGACCGCCGCCGAGGGAGCCCGGGAACGCTACGTCGACGGGGTGTGGCTGGCCGAGCTGTCCGCGGTGCGCGACCCCCCGTTGCTGGAGTTCACGCTGGCCGAGGCGCTCGGGCTGACCGACCACACCACCCGGCCGCCCCGGTCCCTCCTGGCCGGGCACCTGGCCGGACGCAGGCTGCTGCTGGTCCTGGACGGCTTCGAGCAGCTGGTGGAGGAGACGGCCGGGCTGGTACGGGAGCTGCTGCGCGGCTCCCCCGGCCTGCGGGTGCTCGCGGCGGGCCGGTGCCCGCTCGGCGTGGACGGCGAGGCGGCCTTCCCGCTGGCCCCTCTGGAGCCCCCGCAGGCGCTGGCCCTGCTGACCGCGCGGGCGACGGCCGCGGACCCGGGGTTCACGGTGACGGCGCAGGACCGGCCGGCGCTGACGGAGCTGTGCGCCCGGCTCGACGGGATCCCGCTGGCCCTGGAGCTGGCGGCCGGCCGGCTGCGGGCGCTCTCCCCGGAGCAGGTGCTCGCCCGGCTGGAGGACCGCTTCGCGCTGCTGACCGGCGGGACGCGCGGGGCGCTGCCCCGGCACCGGGCGCTGCGGACGGCGATCGGCTGGAGCCACGAGCTGTGCACCCCGGCGGAGCGGCTCCTGTGGGCCCGGCTGTCGGTGTTCGCCGGGCAGTTCGACCTGGACGCCGTCGAGTACGTGTGCGGGGGCCCCGACCTGCCGGTGGACGACGTGCTCGACCTGATCGGGGAGCTCCTGGCCCAGTCCCTGCTCGCCCGGGAGGAGACGCCGGCCGGACCGCGCTACCGGATGCTGGAGACCGTACGCCTCTACGGGGCGGGCTGGCTGGAGTGGCTCGGGGACGCCGGGCGGCTGCGCCGGCGGCACCGGGACTGGTACCTGGGGCTGGCCACCTGGTGCGAGCTGGACTGGTTCGGCCCGCGCCAGCGGGAGGTGGCCGCACTGGTGGAGGCCGAGCTGGCGAACCTGCGGCTCGCGCTGGAGTACTGCCTGGACGAGCCGGAGGAGCGGCACCTGGGCCGGTACCTGGCGGGCACCCTGTGGTTCTACTGGGCGGGCTGCGGGCGGCTCACCGAGGGCCGGCACTGGCTGGACCGCTCCCTGGAGGGCGGTCCGGCGGACGAGGAGTACGAGGGCTCGCGGCTCAAGGCGCTGTGGGTACTGGGCTACGTCGCCGCGCTCCAGGGGGACGCGGTGCCCTCCATGGGCGCGCTGCACGCGTGCCGGGACGGCGCCGAGCGGTCCGGCAACCGGGTGGCGGCGGCGTACGCGGTGCACCGGATGGGCTGCCTGGCCCTGGTCTCGGACGACATGGCCCGCGCCGGGGAACTGCTGGGCGAGGCCCTGGAGCGGTACCGGGAGACGGGCGAGCTCAACAGCAACGTGCTGATGTGCCAGGTCGAGCTGGCGATGACGCTGGCCTTCCAGGGGGACCTGGCGGGGGCGGTCACCCTGTGCGAGGAGGTCCGGGACATCTGCGGGGAGCGCGGGGAGCGCTGGACGAAGGCGTACGCCCTCTACGTGCTCGCGTACGCGGCCCTGGACGCGGGGGACACGGCCGGGGCGCGGCGGCTGCTGACCGAATGCGTGAGCGTCAACCACACCTTCCGCGACCTGGTGGGCCTGGTGCTGGCGGTGGAGCTGCTGGCCCTGGTCACGGCGGTCGAGGGCCACGCGGCCGAGGCGGCGCTGCTGCAGGGAGCGGCGGAGCCGATGTGGGACGGGGTCGGCCTGCGGCTTTTCGGCTCGGGGTACTTCAACACCCCGCGGCTGATGTGCCGGGAGCGGGCGGGCGAGCTGCTGGGCGCGGAGCGGTACGCGGCGTGCGCGCGGCACGGCCGGAGCCTGTCCCTGGACGGGCTCGTCGAGCGGGCGCTGCGGGCGCCGGAGCCGCTGCCGGCCGCGCCGCGGCCGCCGGGGCCCCGCGGCGGGG
>NZ_JBFRER010000013.1:0-94290 GCF_052114405.1 Streptomyces sp. M-16
CCCGCGGGGGCGGAGGGCTCCGCCGGGGCCGGACCCGTGGGCGCGCCCGCGCCCGGGGCCAGCAGGGCCGCCCAGCCGTTCAGGCTGGCCGCCAGGCGGGACAGGACCGCCGCCACCGGGTGGGGGCGGGCGGCGGCCGACGCCAGCGACTGCTGCGCGTCGGTCACCCGGCGMAGCTCCCGGGTCCGGGCCTCGGCCATCAGCCGCCAGACCGCCCGGCCGACCGCCGTGAAGGGGGTGCCCGGCGGGACCTCCACCAGCGGCAGCCCGTATCGCTCGCAGGCCTCCACGAGGCTCGGCGGCACCGTCTCGTGCACCGGGGTGACCCCGAACCCGGCCGCGCCCACACCGGCCCGGACCAGCCGTGCCACGTACTCCGCGGGATCCGCCGGATCCGCGGGAGCCGCGCCCCCCGGAGCCGCCCCCGTGCCCGCCGCGCCCGCGAGCCCGGCCCCGGCCGTCAGGAGGAGCTCGCCGCCCAGCAGGTAGGGCGACGGGTCGGCCATCTCCGAGGCGTGCACCCCGTACACGTCAGCGTCGGCGGGCCCCGCCAGGAGCCGCAGCCCCAGCTCCCGGTCGGCGGTCAGGGCGGCCAGCGGAACCGGCGGGGTGAGCGGGGCCTCCATGGCTACTCCGTACATATCGGTGCCGAACAGTGGATGAAACGTACACTTCGCGCCCCGTCGACGCCCGCTTACGCTCGAAGGACCGCACCCGTAGGACCACCAGAAGGGCACCCCCCATGAGCACGCAGCCGCGCGGCCCCGTCGACTCCTCCCGCATCCCGCGCTACGCGGGCCCGGCGACCTTCGCCCGGCTGCCCCGCCTCGACGAGGTCGGCTCCGCCGACGTCGCCGTCGTCGGCGTGCCCTTCGACTCCGGTGTCTCCTACCGCCCCGGCGCCCGCTTCGGCGGCAACGCCATCCGCGAGGCCTCCCGCCTCCTGCGCCCGTACAACCCGGCCCAGGACGCCTCCCCCTTCGCCCTCGCCCAGGTCGCGGACGCCGGTGACATCGCGGTGAACCCCTTCAACATCAACGAGGCCGTCGAGACGGTCGAGGCCGCCGCCGACGAGCTCCTCGGCAACGGCTCCCGCCTGATGACCCTCGGCGGCGACCACACCATCGCCCTCCCGCTGCTGCGCTCCGTCGCGAAGAAGCACGGCCCGGTCGCCCTGCTCCACTTCGACGCCCACCTGGACACCTGGGACACCTACTTCGGCGCCGAGTACACGCACGGCACCCCGTTCCGCCGCGCCGTCGAGGAGGGCATCCTCGACACCGAGGCGCTGTCCCACGTCGGCACCCGCGGCCCGCTGTACGGCAAGCAGGACCTGGACGACGACGCCAAGATGGGCTTCGGCATCGTCACCTCGGCGGACGTCTACCGCCGCGGCGCCGACGAGGTCGCCGACCAGCTGCGCCAGCGCATCGGCGACCGCCCCCTCTACATCTCCATCGACATCGACGTGCTCGACCCGGCCCACGCGCCCGGCACCGGCACCCCCGAGGCGGGCGGCATGACCTCCCGCGAGCTCCTGGAGATCATCCGGGGTCTGTCCTCCTGCAACCTCGTTTCCGCCGACGTCGTCGAGGTCGCCCCGGCGTACGATCACGCGGAGATCACCTCGGTCGCGGCCTCGCACACCGCGTACGAGCTCACCACGATCATGAGCCGTCAGATCGCTGCCGCCCGGCAGGGTCGCTGAGCACGACGCGGCGGCGAAGGCGAAGGGCGAAGAAGCACCGTGACGCACGACCACGACCTGGTACTCCGCCCCACCGAGGCCCAGACGGCGGCCGCACTCGCGCCGCCACCGGGCCGCACGGGCGGGGACCTGGTCGTGGAAACGCTGCGCGGACTCGGCGCCACCACCGTCTTCGGCCTCCCCGGCCAGCACGCGCTCGCCCTCTTCGACGCGGTCGGCCGCTCCGACCTGCGGCTCGTGGGCCTGCGTACGGAGAACAACGCGGGCTTCGCCGCCGACGGCTACGGCCGCCTCACCGGCGAGGCCGTTCCGCTGCTCCTGTCCACGGGGCCGGGCGCCCTGATGTCCCTGCCGGCCCTCGCCGAGGCGGCGGCGGCCTCCGCGCCCGTCCTCGCGATCTCCTCCCAGGTCCCGTCCCCGGGCCTGGGCGGAGGCCGGCGGGGCCACCTGCACGAGCTGCGCGACCAGTCCGCCTCCTTCCGGGACGTGGTCAAGTCCGTCCACACCGCCCGG
Source organism: Streptomyces sp. M-16 (assembly GCF_052114405.1). Classification (NCBI taxonomy): domain Bacteria; kingdom Bacillati; phylum Actinomycetota; class Actinomycetes; order Kitasatosporales; family Streptomycetaceae; genus Streptomyces; species Streptomyces sp. M-16. Next base: position 2,222 of record NZ_JBFRER010000013.1, read on the forward strand.
ACCCCGTCCCAGATCCCGTCCGTCATCGCGGCGGCCTGGGAATCGGCCCTCACGGTCCCGTTCGGCCCGGTGTGGGTGGAGATCCCGGAGGACGTGCTCCGCGCGGAAACGGTCATCCCGCAGGTCACGGGCATGGACGCGACCCCGCACGACCTGGCCCCGCGCCCCGAACTCACGGCCCTCGCCGCGCACTGGCTCTCCCACGCCTCCCGCCCGGTGGTCATCGCGGGCGGCGGAGTGATCCGCGCGGACGCGGCGGGCAAGCTCAAGCAGCTCGCGGAACTGCTCAACGCCCCGGTCGTCACCACCTTCGGCGGCAAGGGCGCCTTCCCCTGGACGCACCCGCTGTCCCTCCGGTCCTGGCTGGAGGACCGCCACACCACGGACTTCCTGGAGGACGCGGACGTCGTCCTGGTCGTCGGCTCCGGCCTCGGGGAACTCTCCTCGAACTACCACACGTTCTTCCCCACGGGCCGGGTCGTCCAGATCGAGGCCGACCTCGGCAAGCTGGAGTCCAACCACCCCGCCCTCGGCATCCACGCCGACGCCCGCCTCGCCCTCCAGGCCCTCCTGGAAACGGTGACCCCCCGGGAGGACCCGGGTGCCCCGGAGCGGGTCGCCTCCCTCCTCGCCGCGGTCTCGGACCGCCTCGCCGCCCAGGACCTCACCCTGGAGCAGGAGATCCTGACCTCGGTCCGCGCAGCCCTCCCGGCCCGCTCCCCGTCCTTCTGGGACATGACGATCCTGTCCTACTGGGCCTGGTCCGCCTTCGACCCCCGGCACCCGAACACCATGCACTCCGCCCAGGGGGCCGGCGGCCTCGGCTACGCCTTCCCGGCGGCTCTCGGCGCGGCCGTCGCGGAGCCGGACACCCCGGTCCTCGCGGTCTCGGGCGACGGCGGCGCGATGTACTCGATCGCCGACCTGGCCACCGCCCGCCAGCACGACCTCGACGTCACCTGGCTGATCGTCGACGACGGCGGCTACGGCATCCTGCGCGAGTACGGCTGCGCCACCGGCACCGACCTCACCCGCCCCGACTTCGCGGCCCTGGCCGCCTCCTTCGGCGTCCCGGCGACGGTCACCACCCCGCAGGCCCTCCGGGCGGACCTCACCCAGGCCCTCAAGACCCCGGGCCCGTCGGTGGTCGTCCTCCCGGCCACCCTGAAGATGTTCGCCCCGACCCACCTCTGAGGTTCGCCCTCCCGGGCGGGCTCTCCACCCGGACGCCGATGCCCGACACCGCCCGCCCGCGTGCGCGCCCGTGCCGCTGACGCGCCGGGCGTCCCCGAGCCCCGCTCGACCCCCGGCCGGGTGAACCTCGCGCGCCGCCCCCGTATGGCCGTGCGATTGTTGCGGCGGGATGAAATCCGCCGGTCGGAGCGTTGGGGTGGCGGCAGGACAGGACCTACGGGGAGGTATCACGTGACGGCGGCCGGCGGGAAACAGGGCTGGGGCAGGCGGCTGACCGCCTACACCTGGCGGTACAAGCGCAACGTGCTGCTCGCGCTCGGGTCCTCGCTGGCCGGCATGGCCGTCATGGCCCTCGTACCGCTCGTCACCCGCGTGATCATCGACGACGTCGTCGGGAACAAGACCGAGGACATGGCCCCCTGGGCCGGCCTGTTCATAGGCGCCGCCCTGCTCGTGTACGTCATGACCTACATACGCAGGTACTACGGCGGCCGCCTCGCCCTCGACGTCCAGCACGACCTGCGCACCGACATGTACGACACGATCGCCCGCCTCGACGGGCGGCGTCAGGACGAGCTGTCCACCGGACAGGTCGTCGGCCGGGCCACCAGCGACCTCCAGCTGATCCAGGGCCTGCTGTTCATGCTCCCCATGACCATCGGGAACTTCCTCCTCTTCGGGATATCCCTCGGCGTCATGCTCTGGCTGTCCCCGCTGCTGACCCTGGTCGCCCTGCTGATGGCCCCCGCGCTCTGGTTCATCGCCAAGCGCAGCCGCAAGAAGCTCTTCCCCGCCACCTGGTACGCCCAGGCCCAGGCCGCCGCCGTGGCCACCGTCGTCGACGGCGCCGTGACGGGAGTCCGCGTCGTCAAGGGCTTCGGGCAGGAGGAGCAGGAGACCGGCAAGCTCCGCGAGGCCGGCCGCAGGCTGTTCGGCGGCCGGATGCGCGCCATCCGGCTCAACTCCCGCTACACCCCCGCCCTCCAGGCCGTTCCCGCCCTCGGACAGGTCGCGATGCTGGCCCTCGGCGGCTGGATGGCCACCCGGGGACAGGTCACCCTCGGCACCTTCGTCGCCTTCTCCACCTACCTCGCCCAGCTCGTCGGCCCCGTCCGCATGCTCGCCATGATCCTCACCGTCGCCCAGCAGGCCCGTGCCGGCGCCGAGCGGGTCTTCGAGCTCATCGACACCGAGCCCGTGATCCGCGAGGGCACCCGCGAGCTGCCCGCCGACGCCCCCGCCACCGTCGAGTTCGACGACGTCCGCTTCGGGTACGACCCCGAGCGGCCCGTCCTCGACGGGTTCTCGCTCACCATCGCCGAGGGCGAGACCGTAGCCGTCGTGGGCTCCTCCGGCAGCGGCAAGTCCACCGTGGCCCTGCTCCTGCCCCGCTTCTACGACGCCGACCACGGCGCCGTCCGCGTCGGCGGCCACGACGTCCGCGAGCTGACCTACGACTCCCTGCGCGCCGCCATCGGCCTGGTGCCCGAGGATTCCTTCCTCTTCTCCGACACCATCCGCGCCAACATCGCCTTCGGCCGCCCCGACGCCTCCGACGAGGAGGTCCGCGCCRCCGCCCGCGCCGCCCAGGCCGAGGGCTTCGTCGAGGCCCTCGCCGCCGGGTTCGACACCCGCGTCGGCGAACAGGGCCTCACCCTCTCCGGCGGCCAGCGCCAGCGCATCGCGCTCGCCCGCGCCATCCTCACCGACCCCCGGCTGCTCCTCCTCGACGACGCCACCTCCGCCGTCGACGCCCGCGTCGAGCACGAGATCCACGAGGCGCTGCGGGCCGTCATGGCGGGCCGCACCACCCTCCTCATCGCCCACCGCCGCTCCACCCTCGCGCTGGCCGACCGGATCGCCGTACTCGACCACGGGCGGCTCGCCGACATCGGCACCCACGAGGAGCTGGAGCGGCGCTGCGACCTGTACCGCAGGCTGCTGACCGACCCCGACGCCCTCGGCGCCGCCTCCCCGCGCACCCCCGACGCACCGGCGATGGCCGAGTTCGAGCGGGACATCGAGCGGGACCTGGAACTCGAAGCGGAGATCGACTCCGAGCCGGTCAACGCCAAGCGCCGGGTCGCGGACGGGGTCACCCCCGAGCTGTGGCGGCGCGAGGAGAGCGGCAGGTCCGCCTCCACCGCCGCGGCCCCCGGCATGCCGGCCACCCCCGAGCTCCTCGCCCAGGTGGCGGCCCTGCCGCCCGCCGCCGACGAACCGGCGGTGGACGAGGTCCGGGCCGCCGCCGCCGAGGACAGCTACGGCCTGCGCCGCCTGCTGCGGGGCTTCTGGGCGCCGCTCGCCATCAGCCTGGGCCTGGTCACCCTCGACGCCGGCTCCGGACTGCTGCTGCCCGTCCTGATCCGGCACGGCATCGACCAGGGCGTCGAGCAGGCCGCGCTCGGAGCCGTCTGGGCGGCCTCCGGCCTCGCCCTCCTGCTGGTCCTCGCCCAGTGGGCCGCCCAGTTCGCCGAGACCCGGATGACGGGCCGCACCGGCGAGCGCGTCCTGTACGCCCTGCGCGTCAAGATCTTCGCCCAGCTCCAGCGCCTCGGTCTGGACTACTACGAGCGCGAGCTCACCGGCAAGATCATGACCAGGATGACCACCGACGTGGACTCCCTGTCCAGCTTCCTGCAGACCGGGCTCGTCACCGCCGTGGTCTCCGTCCTCACCTTCTTCGGGATCCTCATCGCCCTGCTCGTCCTCGACGTCGAGCTCGCGCTGATCGTCTTCGCCACCCTGCCCGTACTGGTCCTCGCCACCGTCGTCTTCCGCCGCAAGTCGGTCGCCGCCTACGAGCTCGCCCGCGACCGGGTCAGCGTGGTCAACGCCGACCTCCAGGAGTCCGTGGCCGGGCTCCGCCTCGTGCAGGCCTTCCGGCGCCAGTCCACCGGCGCCGCCCGCTTCGCCGAGCGCAGCGACTCCTACCGCCAGGCCCGGGTGCGCGGCCAGTGGCTGATATCCGTCTACTTCCCCTTCGTGCAGCTGCTGTCCTCCGGCGCGGCCGCGGCCGTGCTGATCGTCGGCGCGGGCCGGGTGGGGGCGGCCACCCTCACCACCGGCGCGCTGGTCGCGTACCTGCTGTACATCGACCTCTTCTTCGCCCCGGTCCAGCAGCTCTCCCAGGTCTTCGACGGCTACCAGCAGGCCACCGTCTCCCTCGGCCGGATCCAGGAGCTGCTGCGCGAGCCCACCACCACCCCGCGTCCCGCCGCCCCCGTCGACGTGCCCAAGCTGCGCGGCGAGATCGCCTTCGAGGACGTGCGCTTCCGCTACGGCACCGCCGAGGAGCGCGGGGAGAAGGGCGAGGCGCTGGCCGGGATCAGCCTGCGGATACCCGCCGGGCAGACCGTCGCCTTCGTCGGCGAGACCGGGGCCGGAAAGTCCACGCTGGTCAAGATGGTCGCCCGGTTCTACGACCCGACCTCCGGCCGGGTCACCGCCGACGGCGCCGACCTGCGGGAGCTGGACCTGACGGCGTACCGCCACCGCCTCGGCGTGGTCCCCCAGGAGCCCTACCTCTTCCCGGGTACGGTCCGCGACGCCATCGCCTACGGGCGGACCGGCGCGAGCGACGCCGAAGTGGAGGCCGCCGCCCGCGCGGTCGGCGCCCACGACATGATCGCCACCCTCGACGGCGGCTACCTGCACGCCGTCGCCGAGCGCGGCCGCAACCTCTCGGCGGGCCAGCGCCAGCTGATCGCGCTGGCCCGCGCCGAGCTCGTCGACCCGGACGTCCTGCTCCTCGACGAGGCCACCGCCGCCCTGGACCTGGCCACCGAGGCGCAGGTCAACCAGGCCACCGACCGGCTCGCGGGCAAGCGCACCACCCTGGTCGTCGCGCACCGGCTGACCACCGCCGCCCGCGCCGACCGGGTGGTGGTCATGGACCGCGGCCGGGTCGTCGAGGACGGCACCCACCTCGAACTGCTGGCCCGTGGCGGCCGGTACGCCGAGCTGTGGCGGACCTTCGCCGGGGAGGACGAGCCCGCGGCGGCCGCGTGAGGGCGTCCGGTCAGAGCTCGCCGAAGAGCAGGTTGCCGGGGGCGTCCTCGTCGTCCCCGGTGTAGTACTCGCGTACGGCGTCGAGGAGTTCGTCCAGCGACAGGTAGCCGTCGTGGTTCTTGTCGATCTTCGCGAAGAGGACGTCCGCGTCGGCGGGCTCCAGCTTGGTGTCGAAGGCCAGCTGCGCCTTGTGGAACTCCTCGGGACTGATGTGCCCGTCGCCGTTGGTGTCGACGACCGTGAGGATCGCCTTCATCATCGGCCGGAAGGACTTCTCGTACGCGGGGCCGCCGTCCTTGTACAGGCGGGTCATGCCGTCCCGGTACTGCTCGGGCGTGAGCTTCTGGTCCTCGCCGACGCCCAGCTCGTTGAACAGGTCCACCCAGAAGTCCGTGAGGCCGCGGAACACCTCGGCCGCCTTGGGGGAGGTGGCCGGCTCCGACAGCGCCGAGAGCAGGCGGGACCCGAGCGCGATCATGTCCTGCTCGTCGATCACGCCGTTGGAGTCCGCGTCCAGATGCGCGAACGCGCGCTCCAGCTTGCGGTCGAGCAGGTCGTTCGTCATGTCAGATGCCCTTCACGGCTACCACGGATACGCTGAGCGGTCACTCGGCCACCTAGCGTAATCTGTCCGCTGATCACGAACTCCCGCTCTCCCGCCGGGGAGTCGGGGATGCACTCTTACGGGGTAGGGCCGGGCCCGTAGGTGCGGGGCCCAGGTCCGGTTGTCGCGCGCAACCTTCCGCCGCGCCTGCGCGTCGTACGTGCGTACGTGTTGCGTACGGCCGAGCGGGGGGGTCAGGGTGCTGCGTCAGGGGCAGAAGGTGCGCGAGGTGCGGGGCAGGGAGGGGCGTGGCCGGGGGAGGGCCGTGTCCCTGGGGGCGTTCGGGGCGGCGCTCTGGCTCGTCGTGGGGGCGGTGTTCGCGGCCGCTCCGGCGCAGGCCGCGACCGGCGGGTGCGAGGGCGAGCTGGTCAAGGCGCTGCCCTTCGTCACCGGCGAGGTGCGCGTGTACAAGAGCCGGGACCGGGCGTGCGCGGTGACGGTGGCCCTGCGGGCCGGAGAGCGCCGTCACATGTGGGTCAGTATTCAGCCACGTGGTGGCGTCCCGGTGGGCGATGCGGGGCAATTCACCCGGTACGCGGGCCCCGTCAGTGTGGGTGCGATCAGCCGATGTGTGTATGTAAAGGGCGGAGTGGCGTCCGGATCCGTCGATTCCGGCTGGATCCTGTGCTGAGCTCGCGGCCCAACTGGGACTGTTCATGGGCGTGTTGCCCCCGCTAGGTTCACGGCGACCACAGTGAACTCAAGGGGAGGGTGAATGCGCAAGACGCTCGGATGGCTGCTGTCGCTCGTGGTGCTGATCGGCACCATGGGCGCGGCCGGCGCCACGGCACAAGCGGCCACCGCCGCGGGGCCTGCCGCCGCCACGGACATCAAGGACCAGATCCTCAGCATTCCGGGGATGAGCCTGATCGAGGAGAAGCCGTACCCCGGGTACCGCTTCTTCGTACTGAACTACGAGCAGCCGGTCGACCACCGGCAGCCGTGGAAGGGCACCTTCAAGCAGCGCATGACCCTGCTGCACAAGGACGTCTCGCGGCCCACGGTCTTCTTCACCTCGGGCTACAACGTCAACACCAGCCCGCGCCGCAGTGAGCCGACGACCATCGTCGACGGCAACCAGATCTCCCTGGAGTATCGATTCTTCACCCCCTCCCGGCCCGACCCGGCCAACTGGGGGAACCTGGACATCTGGCAGGCCGCCAGCGACCAGCACCGCATCTTCACCGCGCTGAAGAAGATCTACCCCAAGAACTGGCTGGCCACGGGCGGCAGCAAGGGCGGTATGACGGCGACGTACTACGAGCGCTACTACCCGCGTGACATGGACGGCGTCGTCGCGTACGTCGCCCCCAACGACGTCGTCAACAAGGAGGACTCGGCCTACGACCGGTTCTTCACCAAGGTCGGCACCAAGGAGTGCCGCGACAAGCTGAACGCCGTGCAGCGCGAGGCCCTGATCCGCCGCGAGCCGCTGGAGGCCAAGTACACGGCCGCCGCCGCCGCGAACGGCTGGACCTTCACCACCGTCGGCAGCCTCGACAGGGCCTTCGAGGCCGTCGTCCTCGACTACACCTGGGCCTTCTGGCAGTACAGCCTGCTCAGCGACTGCGCGGCCATCCCGACCGCCGCCACCGCGAGCGACCAGGAGATCTGGGACACGGTGGACACCATCTCCGGCTTCTCGGCCTACGCCGACCAGGGCCTGGAGACCTACACGCCGTACTACTACCAGGCCGGTACGCAGCTCGGTTCGCCCGACATCAAGCAGCCCCACCTCAAGGGCCTGAGCCGCTACGGCTACCAGCCGCCGCGCACCTTCGTGCCCCGCGACATCCCGATGACCTTCCAGCCGGGCGTCATGGCGGACGTGGACAACTGGGTCCGCAACAACGCGAACCAGATGCTCTTCGTCTACGGGCAGAACGACCCGTGGGGTGCCGAGCCCTTCCACCTCGGGTACACGGTGCGCGACAGCTACGTGATGATCGCGCCGGGCGCCAACCACGGGGCCAACGTCGCCAAGCTCCAGGAGGGCGAGAAGGCCCTCGCGACCGCGAAGATCCTCCAGTGGGCCGGGGTCGCCCCCGCCCAGACCCTCTCCGGCCGGGCCCAGGCGCCCGCGCCGCTGGCCGCGCCGGACCCGGTGCTCGACCAGGTCGACCTCAGGCACGAGCCGCAGCTGCGGCCGTAGTCCGCGGTCGTTCCCAGGAGTACGGCCTACCGGGCCACGGGCGGGTACGACAGCCCGTGGCCCAGGGGGTAGCGGCCCGGGACGGGGACCGGGAGGCGGCCGGCGGGCCGCCTCGCACCCGTCAGTACCCGGGCCGCCGCCCGCATCTCCACGTCCGTCCAGGAGTACGTCGCCAGCTCGGCCGCGCACTGCGGCAGCCGCGCCGGGTCGTACGGGTTGCGGATCGCCACCAGCACCACCGGGACGCCCGTCGCGACCAGGTCCGCCACCAGCGTGCGCTGCGGACTCTCCCCCTCCGGGACGTTGTACGTGCACACCAGCACCGCCGCGTGGCCCGGGGCCGCCGCCGGCGCCCCGGCGGGCGCGAGCGCCGTCGCCCGGCAGCCCAGCGCCGTCAGCTCCCGCGCCAGGACCGTCGTCGGGGGGCCGGTGGTACCCGTGGGGGAGACCGGGTCGGTCCCGGTGACCAGCAGCTTCGGACCGGCCGCCGCGTCCAGCGGCAGCAGGCCCCGCGGATTGGCCAGCAGGGTGGTCGTGGCCGCCGCGATCTCGTCCGCCGCCTCCAGGTGCCCGCTCGTGCCGACCACCTCGTCCACCCGGGCCGCGGAGGAGTACGGGTCCTCGAACAGGCCGCGGCGGGCCTTGAGTTCCAGGATCCGCAGCACCGACTCCGCGATCCGCTCCCGCGTCAGCTCGCCCGCTTCCACCGCCGCCAGCACGCTGCGCTGCGCGAGGGCGAGGTCCGGGGCGTTCAGCAGCTGGTCGCAGCCCGCCTTCAGGGCCAGCACCGGGACCCGGTCGTCCCCGTACTTCTGGCGGACCCCGGCCATGTCGAGGGCGTCGGTCACCACCACCCCCCGGAAGCCGAGGCGTTCGCGCAGGATGCCGGTGACGATCGGCCGCGAGAGGGTCGCCGGATCCCCCGAGGGATCGAGCGCGGGAAAGACGATGTGCGCCGTCATCACGGCGTCCACGCCCGCCTCCACCACCGCCCGGAACGGCGGCTCGTCCAGCTCCTCCCACTGTGCCCGGGTGTGCCGCATCACCGGCAGCCCGACGTGGCTGTCGGTCTCCGTGTCCCCGTGCCCCGGGAAGTGCTTCGCCGTCGCGGCCACCCCGGCCCCCTGGTAGCCGCGCACCTGGGCCGACGCCAGGGCCGCCACCGCCCGCGGGTCCGCGCCGAAGGACCGTACGCCGATCACCGGATTGGCCGGGTTCACGTTCACGTCCGACACCGGGGCGTAGTCCTGCCGGACGCCCATCGCCGCCAGCTCGGACCCCGCCACGCGCGCCGCCCGGCGGGCGTCGGCCGTGGACCCGCCCGCGCCCAGCGCCATCGCCCCCGGCAGCAGGGTGGCCGGCCGGCCGATCCGGGCGACGGCCCCGTGTTCCTGGTCGGTGGAGAGCAGCAGCGGGATCCCGGCGCCCGAGCCGGCCGCCGCCCGCTGGAGACCGTCGGACAGCTCGGCGATCTGGTGCGGGGTCCGGGTGTTGTGGGCCCAGCCGAAGTAGACGACCCCGCCCAAGCGGTAGCGGGTGACCACCTCGGCGGCCGTGCGGACCCCGAACTGGGCCAGGTTCAGCTCGGCGTCCGCCGCGTCGGGATCGGTCGCGCAGTGCCCGTAGGCCCGGGACACGAACAGCTGCCCCACCTGCTCGGGCAGGCTCATCCGGGAGACCACCGCGCGCAGCCGGGCCCGGTCCGGGTGGCGGCCGAGCGGCTCCTGCGGGGAGCGGGAGTCGTCCGGTGCGGTGCCGCGGGAGCCCGCGGCGGCGGAGGAGGCTCCGGCGGCCGTGACGGCGGCCATGGCGGCGGCGGCGAGCAGGGCCCGGCGGGAGGCTTGGTACGACACCCGCCGGACCCTACTGGCGGGCCGCTCCGTCCGCCCGGGGGACACTCGGGACGTCCCCCGGAAGGGGGGCCGCGACGGGCCAGTGTTCCTGGAGGGCGCGCACGGCCTCGGTGATCGCCGGCCGGCGGGCCGCCCCCGTCCGCCACAGGGCGTACAACCGGCGTACGGGGCCCGGCTCCAGTGCCACCGCCACCGCCCCCGGCGGCAGCGCACCCGTCCCCAGCCGCGGCACGACGGCGATGCCCAGCCCGGCCGCGACCAGCGCCACGATGGTGTGGTTCTCCTCGGCCACGTGCGCGATGTCCGGCTCCAGCCCGGCCGTGCGCAGGGTCCGCACCAGCCAGTCGTGACAGACCCGTCCGGGCGGCTGGCACACCCACCGCTGCCCCGCGAGGTCCGCCCGCCGCACCACCTTGCGGGTGGTGAAGGGGTGTCCGGCCGGCACCACCAGGTCGCACCGGTCGTCCCCGATCACCGCCTGCTCCACCCCCTCGGGGGCCGGCAGCGGGGCGATGTCCCAGTCGTGCGCCACCGCCAGGTCGGTGACCCCGCGGGCCACCAGGTCCACCGAGAGGTGCGGGTCCACCTCCGTGAGGCGTACGTCCAGCGCGGGATGCCGGTGGGCCAGGTCGGCCAGCACCCCCGGCAGCAGACCGCGCGCCGCCGAGGCGAACGCGGCCACCGTCAGCAGACCGCTCGGCTGTCCGCGCCGCTCCTCCAGGGTGGTCTCCGCCCGCTCCACGATGGCCAGCAGCTCCCGGGCCGTATCGGCCAGGTGCCGGGCCTCCTCGGTGAGGGCGACCCCGCGGCCGCGCCGTTCCAGCAGCGTGGTGCGGGTCTCCCGTTCCAGCTTCGCGATCTGCTGGGAGACCGCGGATGGGGTGTAGCCGAGGGCGGCCGCCGCGCCCGCGACCGAGCCGTGGACGGAGACGGCGTGCAGGGCGCGCAGCCGGGAGAGGTCGAGCATGCGCCAATCGTAAGCATCGCTTCATCCAACGGGGAAGAGATCCGCGCTGGTGCTACATGGTCGGGTCGCCGATGCTCGGGGAATGCGTCCCGTACACACCGCACTCGCCGTACTCGTCGCCGCCGTCTGGGGGTTCAACTTCGTCGTCATCGAGATCGGCCTCGGCCATTTCCCGCCGCTGCTGCTGTCCGCGCTGCGCTTCCTGGTCGCCGCCCTGCCCGCCGTGTTCTTCGTCGGGCGCCCCAAGGTCGCCTGGAAGTGGATCCTCGGGGTCGGCGCCGCCCTCGGCATCGCCAAGTTCGGGCTGCTGTTCACCGGCATGGCCGCCGGGATGCCGGCCGGGCTGTCCTCCCTGGTCCTGCAGATCCAGGCCGTCTTCACCGCCGTCCTCGCCGCCGTCGTGCTGCGCGAACGGCCCGGCCCGGTGCGGGTGCTGGGCATGGCCGTGGCCCTGGCCGGGATCGGGGTAGCCGCCGTCGACCGGGGCGTCTCGGGGCCGGTCACCGGTTTCGTCCTGGTCGTCGCGGCCGCCGCCTGCTGGGGCGTGTCCAACGTGCTCACCCGCAGGGCCGCCCCGCCGGACGCCCTGAACTTCATGGTGTGGGTGTGCACCGTCCCGGTGATCCCGCTGTTCGCACTCTCGCTGCTGCTGGAGGGGCCCGACCGGGACCTGGCCGCGCTGCGCGCCCTGGACTGGTCGGGGGTGGCCGTCATCGGCTACGTCGCCTGGGTGTCCACCGTCTTCGGCTTCGGCGCCTGGGGATACCTGCTGCGCCGCTACCCGGCCTCCTCCGTGGCGCCGTTCTCCCTGCTCGTGCCGGTCTTCGGGATGTCCTCGGCCGCGCTGGTGCTCGGCGAGGGGATCTCGGGGCCGCGCTGGCTGGCGGCGGTGCTGCTGGTCGGCGGCGTCGGGCTGACCTCCCTGACCCCCGCGCGGGCCGGCCGGCGGGCCGCCGTCAGCGCGGGGCGTCCTCCCGCAGCGACAGCCGCCAGTCCTGCCCCGTGAGGTCGGCCCCGTACGAGCGGTGCGCGCGCTCCGCGACCAGGGTGAACCCGGCCCGCAGATAGAGGGAACGGGCCGAGACCAGCACGTCGTTGGTCCACAGCACCAGCTCGCGGTAGCCCACCGAACGGGCGAAGGCGACGACGGCGTCCACGAGCCGGGCGCCCACCCCCAGACCGCGCGCGGCGGGGTCCACCAGCAGCAGCCGCAGCCGGGCGGTGCCGGGGGCGCCCTCCTCGCGCACGCACATCACCGAACCGACCGGGCGGCCCTCGTGTTCGGCGATCCAGACCCGCTCCAGGTGGGGGTCGTGGTCCCCGGCGAAGTCCGCGACGATCCGGGCGACCAGGCCCTCGAACTCCTGGTTCCAGCCGTACTCGGCCGCGTAGAGCGCGCCGTGGCGCTGCACGATCCAGCCCAGGTCGCCGGGCTCGGGGTCCCGCAGCCGCACCGGCCGGCCGGGGCTGTCCTCAGGGAGCGCAGGGGGCTTCATGGCGCCCGAGGATAGCGCGCGGCCCGTACCGGCGGGACGGCGCGCGGTGGACCGGGGGACGGCCCGCACGTACGTCCCGGTCCGCGCCACGCGCCGTGCCGTACGGGTTACTTCTTGCCGCCGCCCAGGATCTGGCCGAGCAGGTCGCCGAGCCCGCCTGCGCCCGCGCCCGCCGCCGGGGCCGCGCCGGGGGCCGGAGCGCCGTCCGCGGTCGGGGCGCCCGCGCCCGCCTTGCCCTCCGCGGCGCGCTTGGCGAAGACGGCCAGCACCACCGGGATCAGCACCTCGATGACCCGGCCGACGGTCGCGGCCGGGATGCCGGTCTTCTTCGAGACGGCGTTGGCGACGGGCTTGCTCACCTTCGCCAGCACTCCGGCCATCATGCCGCCGCTGAGCAGCCCGCCGAGGCCGCCGAGGGTGGCCACCCCCTGGAGCGGGGGTTCGGCCACCTCCGCGAAGGCCTGGCGCACCTCGGCGCCGGCGTCGTCGTCCGCGGCGGCCTTCTGGCGCAGGTCGCCGGTCATGGCGCCCACGGTCTCGGACACCGCGCCCCGAGCGCCGTCGGCGTCGGTGCCGAGCAGTCCCGCGATCTCGGTCAGCCCGTCGTGGCCGAGCTCGCCCAGCACGTCGTCCTGGAATGAAGATTCGCTCATGCCGGAAACGCTACTTCCGTCCTGATTCGCTGGCACCTTGGGTAGGCGTTTGGTAACGGAAAGGCAAATCCGGCGGTCGCAGTGCAACCCTGCGGGCCGATCGGGGGTCGTACGGTGCGTCGGCACTTCCGGGAGGGGATCCGGGGGGATCGGGAAGTCCGACGAGGGAGGGGTAACCGTGAGGGGGTCCGGCCGGAAGGCCGGACCCCCTTCCGTTTCTGCACAGCCACCGGCCCCCTGTCGGCGGCTGCCGGTAGTTTCGTGCCATGACAACCAACGGGGTGGTGCAACTGGCGGTGGTCGAGGGGGTGCTGGAACGCATCACCTACGCCAACGAGGAGAGCGGGTACACGGTCGCCCGGGTCGACACCGGCCGCGGCGCCGGGGACCTGCTGACCGTCGTCGGATCGCTGCTCGGCGCGCAGCCCGGCGAGTCCCTGCGCATGGAGGGCCGCTGGGGCTCGCACCCCCAGTACGGCAAGCAGTTCAGCGTCGAGAACTACTCGACGCTGCTGCCCGCCACCATCCAGGGCATCCGCCGCTACCTCGGCTCCGGCCTCATCAAGGGGATCGGCCCGAAGATCGCCGACCGGATCGTGGAGCACTTCGGCACCGACACCCTCGACGTCATCGAGGCCGAGCCGAAGCGCCTGATCGAGGTCCCCGGCCTCGGCCCCAAGCGGACGAAGATGATCGGCGCCGCCTGGGAGGAGCAGAAGGCCATCAAGGAGGTCATGGTCTTCCTCCAGGGCGTCGGCGTCTCCACCTCCATCGCCGTGCGGATCTACAAGAAGTACGGTGACGCCTCCATCTCGGTGGTCAAGAACCAGCCCTACCGGCTCGCCGCCGACGTGTGGGGCATCGGCTTCCTCACCGCCGACCGGATCGCCCAGGCCGTCGGCATCCCGCACGACAGCCCCGAGCGGGTCAGGGCCGGCCTCCAGTACGCCCTGTCCCAGTCCACCGACCAGGGCCACTGCTTCCTCCCCGAGGAGCGGCTGATCGCCGACGGGGTCAAGCTGCTCCAGGTGGACACCGGCCTGGTCATCGAGTGCCTGGCCGAACTCGCCGCCGATCCGGAAGGCGTCGTACGGGAGTCCGTGCCCGATCCCCAGGGCGGCCCGGACCCCCTCACCRCCGTGTACCTGGTGCCCTTCCACCGGGCGGAGCTGTCGCTGGTCGGGCAGGTCCGGCGGCTCCTGAACGCCGAGGAGGACCGGATGCCCGGCTTCCGGGACGTGGACTGGGACAAGGCGCTCGGCTGGCTGGCCGGGCGCACCGGGGCGTCCCTCGCGCCCGAGCAGCGGGACGCGGTCCGCCTCGCCCTCACCCGCCGGGTCGCCGTCCTCACCGGCGGGCCGGGCTGCGGCAAGTCCTTCACCGTGCGCTCGATCGTGGAGCTGGCCCGTGCGAAGAAGGCCAAGGTGGTGCTCGCCGCCCCCACCGGCCGGGCGGCGAAGCGGCTGTCGGAGCTGACGGGGGCCGAGGCCTCCACCGTGCACCGGCTGCTGGAGCTGAAGCCGGGCGGGGACGCGGCCTACGACCGGGACCGGCCCTTGGACGCCGATCTCGTCGTGGTGGACGAAGCCTCGATGCTGGATCTGCTCCTGGCGAACAAACTCGTCAAGGCCGTGGCCCCGGGCGCGCACCTGCTGCTCGTCGGCGATGTGGACCAGCTCCCCTCGGTCGGGGCGGGAGAGGTGCTGAGGGACCTGCTGGCCGAGGGCGGCCCGGTCCCCGCCGTCCGTCTGACCAGGATCTTCCGCCAGGCCCAGCAGTCGGGCGTGGTCACCAACGCGCACCGGATCAACACCGGGGTCCCGCCGATCACCGACGGGCTGCCGGACTTCTTCCTCTTCCCCGAGGAGGACACCGAGGCGGCCGGCCTGCTCGCCGTCGACGTGGCCGCCCGTCGAATTCCGGCCAGATTCGGTCTGGACCCGCGGCGTGACGTCCAGGTACTGGCCCCCATGCACCGCGGCCCGGCCGGCGCCGGGAACCTCAACGGCCTGCTGCAGCAGGCGATCACCCCGGCCCGGCCCGACCTGCCCGAGAAGCGGTTCGGCGGCAGGGTCTTCCGGGTGGGTGACAAGGTCACCCAGATCCGCAACAACTACGAGAAGGGGGCCAACGGTGTATTCAACGGCACCGTCGGCGTGGTCACCGCGCTCGACCTCGACGAACAGCGGCTGACCGTCAGGACGGAGGAGGATGAGGAGGTGGGGTACGAGTTCGCCGAGCTCGATGAGCTCGCCCACGCGTACGCCGTCACCATCCACCGCTCCCAGGGGAGTGAATATCCGGCCGTCGTGATCCCGGTCACCACCGGAGCTTGGATGATGCTCCAGCGAAATCTGCTCTACACGGCGGTGACCAGGGCGAAGAAACTGGTCGTCCTGGTCGGGTCCCGCAAGGCCCTCGGGCAGGCGGTGCGTACCGTTTCCGCAGGCAGGAGGTACACGGCGGTCGCCGCCAGGCTGTCCGGTCGGATACCGGTGGGAAACATCACCTAAATGATCGATCATTTGGGGTATCCGCCACGGTGTGGAGGGGGCAGGATGAGCAGGTTGAAGGCACTCAGTGCCGTCAAATAGACCAAAGGCCGACCCCGAGTGCACTTTCCTGCGCCAAATGGGGGAAGGTAGAGGCAGTCAGGGCACCTCGAAGAAGAGGCACTACGTCGGTGAGGGATGACGTGAGCGACAACTCTGTAGTACTCCGGTACGCGGACGGTGAATACACCTACCCGGTGGTCGAAAGCACTGTCGGTGACCAGGGCTTCGACATCTCGAAGCTGAGGGCCCAGACCGGGCTCGTCACGCTGGACAGCGGCTACGGAAACACCGCCGCCTACAAGTCCGCGATTACCTACCTCGACGGCGAGCAGGGCATCCTGCGCTACCGCGGTTACCCGATCGAGCAGCTGGCGGAGCGCTCGACCTTCATCGAGGTCGCCTACCTGCTGATCAACGGTGAGCTGCCGACCGTCGACCAGCTCGCGTCGTTCCGCAACGACATCACCCAGCACACGCTGCTGCACGAGGACGTCAAGCGGTTCTACGACGGCTTCCCGCGCGACGCGCACCCGATGGCGATGCTGTCCTCTGTGGTCAGCGCGCTGTCGACGTTCTACCAGGACAGCCACAACCCGTTCGACGAGAAGCAGCGCAACCTCTCGACGATCCGCCTGCTGGCCAAGCTCCCGACGATCGCCGCGTACGCGTACAAGAAGTCGGTCGGCCACCCGGTGGTCTACCCGCGCAACGACCTCGGCTACGTCGAGAACTTCCTGCGCATGACCTTCTCCGTGCCGGCCCAGGAGTACGACCTGGACCCGGTCGTGGTCTCGGCGCTCGACAAGCTGCTGATCCTGCACGCGGACCACGAGCAGAACTGCTCGACCTCCACCGTGCGTCTGGTCGGTTCCTCGCAGGCGAACATGTTCGCCTCGATCTCCGCCGGCATCTCCGCGCTGTGGGGCCCGCTGCACGGCGGCGCCAACCAGTCCGTCCTGGAGATGCTGGAAGGCATCAAGAACGACGGCGGCGACGTCGACGCCTTCATCCGCAAGGTGAAGAACAAGGAAGACGGCGTCCGCCTGATGGGCTTCGGGCACCGCGTCTACAAGAGCTTCGACCCCCGGGCGAAGATCATCAAGGCGGCGGCGCACGACGTCCTCTCGGCGCTCGGCAAGAGCGACGAGCTGCTGGACATCGCGCTCAAGCTGGAAGAGCACGCGCTGGCCGACGAGTACTTCGTCGCGCGCAACCTCTACCCGAACGTGGACTTCTACACCGGTCTGATCTACCGGGCCATGGGCTTCCCGACCGAGATGTTCACCGTGCTCTTCGCGCTCGGCCGGCTCCCCGGCTGGATCGCCCAGTGGCACGAGATGATCAAGGAGCCCGGCTCCCGCATCGGTCGCCCGCGCCAGATCTACACCGGCGAGGTCCTGCGCGACTTCGTCCCCGTCGAGGCCCGCTGACTGCGAGCCCGCGCGGCCTGAGCGTACGAAAAGCGCCCCGCCGTCGATCCCCCCACGGGTCGACGGTCGGGGCGCTTTCCTTTCCCCGGCGGCGGATTCCCCCCACGGGATCCGCGCCGGGGCGTCGGTGTGTGCCGGGACCCGTTCGGGTCGGGAGGGCCGCTCAAGGCTTCCCGAGGGCACGCGTCCCGGCCGGCAGATGCCCAGGACGTCCCCCAAGACCTCCGTGAAACATCCCCCAAGACGTTTCTGGCATCGCCCTATTAGACCCGTGTCGACCCCGGATGGTTACGTTGCGATCACTGTGATCTGCGTCTCCAGTGAAGGAACTGTGGAGGGCCGGGGGAGGAAGGCCGCTAGCGGAAGGACCGCAGCCGCAGGCTGTTGGTGACCACGAAGACCGAGGAGAAGGCCATGGCGGCCCCCGCGATCATCGGGTTGAGCAGCCCGGCCGCCGCCAGCGGCAGCGCCGCCAGGTTGTAGCCGAAGGCCCAGAAGAGGTTGCCCTTGATGGTGGCGAGGGTGCGGCGGGAGAGCCGGATGGCGTCCGCGGCCACCCGCAGGTCGCCCCGTACGAGGGTCAGGTCCCCGGCCTCGATGGCCGCGTCGGTACCGGTGCCCATGGCCAGGCCGAGGTCGGCCTGGGCCAGCGCGGCCGCGTCGTTGACCCCGTCGCCCACCATGGCGACCGTTCGGCCCTCGGCCTGGAGCCGGCGGACCACGTCCACCTTGTCCTGCGGGAGCACCTCGGCGATGACCTCGTCGATGCCCACCTCGCGGGCCACCGTCTCGGCCACGGCCCGGTTGTCGCCGGTCAGCAGGACCGGGGTCAGGCCCAGTGCGCGCAGCCGGGTCACGGCCTCGGCGCTGGTTCCCTTGACCGCGTCGGCCACGCTCAGCACCCCGCGCGCCGTTCCGTCCCAGGCCACCAGCACGGCCGTGGCGCCGGCGGCCTCGGCGGCCTCCTTGGCGGCGGCGAGCGCGGCGGGCAGCGGCACCGACCGGTCGGCCAGCAGCCGTTCGCGCCCCACGAGGACGGCGTGTCCCTCGACGGTGCCCTCGACGCCGAGCCCGCCGTGATTGCGGAAGTCTTCCGGGACGGGCAGCCCGTCGGTGAGCTCCGCGGCCGCCGCGGCGACGGCCCGCGCGATCGGGTGCTCGGAGAAGTGCTCCAGGGCGCCGGCCAGGCGCAGCAGTTCGGCGGCGTCGACCCCCTCGGCGGGATGGGTGGCGGCCAGGGTCATCCGGCCGGTGGTGACCGTCCCGGTCTTGTCCAGGACTACGGTGTCCACCCGGCGGGTCGACTCCAGCACCTCGGGGCCCTTGATCAGGATGCCGAGCTGGGCCCCCCGTCCGGTGCCGACCATCAGCGCGGTCGGCGTGGCCAGGCCCAGGGCGCAGGGGCAGGCGATGATCAGGACGGACACGGCGGCGGTGAAGGCGGCGGTGGCGTCGTCGGTGATGAGCAGCCAGGCGACCCAGGTGCCGAGTGCGAGGAGCAGGACGACGGGGACGAAGACGCCGGCGACGCGGTCGGCGAGCCGTTGCACCGCGGCCTTGCCGTTCTGCGCGTCCTCGACCATCTTGGCCATCCGGGCGAGCTGGGTGTCGGCCCCGATCCGGGTGGCCTCGACGACGAGCCGCCCGGAGGCGTTGACCGTGGCGCCGGTCACCGGGTCCCCGACGGCCACCTCGACCGGGACGGATTCCCCCGTCAGCATCGAGGCGTCCACGGCGGAGGAGCCCTCGACGACGGTGCCGTCGGTGGCGATCTTCTCGCCGGGGCGGACGACGAACAGGTCGCCGACCGCGAGCGCGGCGACCGGGATGCGGACCTCCCGGCCCGCGCGCAGCACCACCACGTCCTTGGCGCCCAGTTCCAGCAGGGCCCGCAGGGCGGCCCCGGCCTTCCGCTTGGCGCGGGCCTCCAGATAGCGGCCGAGCAGGATGAAGGTGACGACTCCGGCGGCGACCTCCAGATAGATGGCGGAGGAGCCGTCCGCATGCGAGGCGCCCACGTCGAAGCCGTGCCGCATGCCGGGCGTGCCCGCCTGCCCGAAGAACAGGGCCCACAGCGACCAGGCGAAGGCGGCGAGGGTGCCGACGGACACCAGGGTGTCCATGGTGGCCGCGCCGTGCCGCAGGTTCGTCCAGGCGGCCTTGTGGAAGGGGAAGCCGCCCCAGACGACCACGGGCGCGGCCAGGGTCAGCGAGAGCCACTGCCAGTTGTCGAACTGGAGGGCCGGGACCATCGCGAGTACGACGACGGGCACGGTGAGGACGGCGGAGACCAGCAGCCGCTCCCGCAGCGCGGCGAGTTCCGGGTCGGGCCCGGCGGCCGCCCGCGCTTCCCGTTCCGGTCCGGCCCCGTCGGCCGCAGCGGGGGGCGGGGGCGGGGGCGCGGGCTCCTGTGCGGTGTACCCGGTCTTCACGACGGTCGCGATCAGGTCGGCGACCCGCACGTCCCCCGTGCAGGAGACGTGGGCCTTCTCGGTGGCGTAGTTCACCGTGGCCTCGACGCCGTCCATCCGGTTGAGCTTCTTCTCGATCCGGGCGGCGCAGGAGGCGCAGGTCATCCCGCCGATCGAGAGCTCGACCGCCGTTATGGGACCGTCGTGCACTGTGCTGGTCATGTTTCCGGCTCCAGGGGGAGGGCCGGCCCGTACGGGACCAGTATGAGCTGAACGGTACGGACCGGCTGGGTGCTGCGGGGTGGGGGCGCGCGGCTCAGACCCGGCCGGCGAGCTCGTAGCCGGCCTCGTCCACGGCGGCGCGGACGTCTTCCTCGGCGAGCGGGGCGGCGGAGACCACGGTGACCTCACCGGTGGCGGCGACGGCCTTGACCGAGGACACTCCCGCCAGGGCGGTCAGCTCGGCGGCCACGGCGCCCTCGCAGTGCCCACAGGTCATGCCGGTGACCTTGTACACGGCGGTGGTCTGGGTGTCCGTCTCGGCGGTCATGTCGTTCTCCTTCATCGGGGTGTCTCTCTGCTCCCAGATTATACCCCTAGGGGGTATTGAGCGAGCATCTGGCGGGACTTGGCGGGATCTCAGTGGAGCGTGCGGGGGCAAGACCGCTGCAATCCCGGTGAACGGCGTGTGCGGTGCATGCGGCACGCTAGCCGCCGATGGTGGCCGCCGGGGCCGTCAGCCGTCGTGGCGCCCCCGGTTGCCCGGGCGGCGGGCCACCCAGGCGCGGATGGTGTCGGCGTACCAGTAGGGCTTCGAGCCCTCCACGTGGTCGGGCGCGGGGAGCAGCCCGTGCTTCCGGTAGGAGCGCACGGTGTCCGGCTGGACCTGGATATGGGCGGCGATCTCCTTGTACGACCACAGCGTTCGGTCGCTCATTCACGACACCTCCTGGTCCACGCCGCGGGGCCGGCCGGACGGCCGTCGGGGGAGCCGGCGCGTGGACAGTGACGATCACTCGGGTTGTGCCCGGAGAACGACGCCCGGTGAGTGCGGGGGAGCGGCTGTCGACGGCCTGTGACGGAAAACCCGCGAAATGCGGACATCCGTCACAGGAGGGTGACTCCTGTGACGGAATACGACACAGGAGTCACCGGGGTGTCCGGGGCGCTCCGGGGCGTCCGGGGCGCTCCGGGCCCGCTCAGTCCCGCCCGGCCGCGTACAGCTCCGGCCGCTCCGCCAGCCGCACCTCGGTCCGTACGCCGCTGCGCGCGGCCGTCAGCCCCGCCCGCGAGACGGCCGCCGCCGCGTACCCGTCCCACGCGTCGGGTCCCGCCACCCGGCCCCGCGCCGCCGCGGCCACCCAGCGCCGCAGCTGGCGGTCGTAGGCGTCGGCGAACCGGGTCGTGTAGTCCTGGACCACCTCTCCGCCCCACCGGCCGCCCGACTCGACCACCATCGCGTGGCCGTCGCCGATGCGGGCGGTGCCGGACTCACCGACCGCCTCGCAGCGCACCTGGTAGCCGAAACCGCAGTTGACGAAGATCTCCACGTCCACGATCGCGCCGCCCGAGGTCTCCATCAGGACGAAGCGCGGATCGCCCAGCGCCTCCGGCGCGGCCGAGGTGGGGGTGGGCGCGAGCACCGTCACGGCGGTGACCTCCTGGCCCAGCAGCCAGCGGGCGGCGTCCACCTCGTGCACCACCGAGTCGCTGATCAGCATGTCGCCGGTGAAGAAGGAGGGCGAGGAGGCGTTGCGGTGGCGGCAGTGCAGGAAGAGCGGCCGGCCGATCCCGCCCGCGTCCAGCAGCTCCTTGAGCCGCTCGTACTCGGCGTCGAAGCGCCGCATGAACCCCACCTGCACCAGCCGCCGCCCCAGCCGCCGCTCCGCCTCCATGATCCGCAGGGCCCCCTCCGGATCCGGGGTCAGGGGCTTCTCGCAGAGCACCGGCAGCCGGCGGTCCAGGGCGTGCAGGACCGCCTCCTCGTGGGCCGGACCGGGGGAGGCGATCAGTACGGCGTCCACCCCGGGCGCCGCGATCGCGGCGCCCGCGTCCGTGTACGCGCCCGCCCCCTCCAGCCCCGCCGCGACCTCCTTGACGCGGTCCCCGTCCGGATCGGCGACGGCCACCACCCGCGCTCCGCCCACCGTGCTGCCGATCCGCCGGACGTGATCGGAGCCCATCCTCCCGGTGCCGATGACCGCGATGCCGAGCGTGCCGCTCATGTGTCTCTCCTCCAGGGTGTCAACGGGCGCCGCAGGAGCGCAGATGGGCCCGGGTGCGCCGGGCGATGGGCAGCGGCCGGTCGGGCGGGCACGGGTACATGTCCTGCTCCACGATGGCGAAGAGCTCCACGCCGAGCCGCTGGGCTGCCGCCAGTACGGGTTCCAGCGCGGGCACTCCCGACGGCGGCTCGCACATCACCCCACGGGCCACGGCCGGCCCGAAGGGCAGCTCCTCGGCCCGCACTTCGGCGAGCACCCGCGGGTCCACCTGCTTGAGGTGGAGGTAGCCGATCCGCTCGCCGAAGCTCTCGATCGCCTCGACGCTGTCCCCGCCGCAGTACGCGTAGTGCCCGGTGTCCAGGCACAGCGAGACCAGGGCCGGATCGGTGGCGTCCAGGAAGCGGGCCACGTTCGACGGGGTGTCGATGTGGGTGTCGGCGTGCGGGTGGACCACGATCCGCAGTCCGTAGCGGTCCCGGACCTCCCGGCCCAGCCGCTCGGTCTGGGAGGTCAGTTCGCGCCATTGGTCCGGGGTCAGGACCCGGTCCTCCAGCACCGCGCCGGTCTTGTCGTCGCGCCAGAAGGAGGGGATGACGACCAGGTGCTCCGCGCCCGTGTCCCGGGTGAGCGCGGCGATCCGCGACACGTGCCCCCAGGTCTCCTCCCAGACGGCGGGCCCGTGATGGAGTCCGGTGAAGACGGTGCCGGCGGACACCCGCAGGCCCCGCTTCGCGGTCTCGTCGGCGAGGCGGGCCGCGTCGGTGGGCAGGTAGCCGTAGGGGCCGAGCTCGATCCACTCGTACCCGGCGTCGGCCACCTCGTCGAGGAAGCGCTCCCAGGGGGTCTGGAGGGGATCCTCCGGAAACCAGACACCCCAGGAGTCCGGAGCCGAACCGACACGGATACGGGTCAACGCGGGTGGGGAGGAGCTCATGACGGCCACCTTAGGGTGCGAGGCTCAAGGCAACGGGGAAGGCGAATGGGACGGGCACGGGCACGGGGAGCGGGAGGAGCGGCGCAAGTGGCAGGAGTCGCGGGAGTGTCGGCTGTGAACGGCGCGGACGGGTCCGCGTACGACCTGATCACCATGGGACGGATCGGGGTGGATCTCTACCCGCTCAAGACCGGTGTACCGCTCGGCGAGGCCGACACCTTCGGCAGGTTCCTCGGCGGCTCGCCCACGAACGTCGCCGTCGCCGCGGCCCGGCTGGGCCGCCGCACGGCCGTGATCACCCGGACCGGGGCCGACCCCTTCGGGGCGTACCTGCGCGCCGAGCTGCGCGGCTTCGGCGTCGACGACCGGTGGGTGGGCGAGGTCGAGCGGTACCCGACGCCCGTCACCTTCTGCGAGGTCTTCCCGCCGGACCGCTTCCCGCTCTACTTCTACCGGCTCCCCAAGGCCCCCGACCTGGAGATCGAAGCGGACGAGGTGGACCGGGAGGCGGTGCGCGCGGCCCGGGTCTTCTGGATGACGGGCACCGGACTCAGCGCGGAGCCCAGCCGCAGCGCCACCCTCGGCGCGCTGGAGGCCCGCTCGAAGTCCGGGACGACCGTCTTCGACCTGGACTGGCGGCCCATGCTCTGGGAGGAACCGCCGGGGCCCTGGTACGAGCGGGCCCTCGCCCTGGCGACCGTCGCCGTCGGCAACACCGAGGAGTGCGCGGTGGCCACCGGCCGGGACGAGCCGTACCCGGCCGCGCGGGCGCTGCTCGCCGCCGGGGTGGAACTGGCCGTGGTCAAACGCGGGCCGGAGGGCGTGCTGGCCGTGCACCGGGACGGGACGGTGGTGGAGGTGCCGCCGGTGCCGGTGACGGTGGTCAACGGGCTGGGCGCCGGGGACGCGTTCGGGGGCGCGCTGTGCCACGGACTGCTGGCCGGCTGGGACCTGGAACGGGTGCTGCGCCACGCGAACGCGGCCGGCGCGATCGTGGCCTCCCGGCTGGCGTGCTCGTCGGCGATGCCGTTCCCGGACGAGGTGGAGGAGGTGCTGGGCCGTGCCGGTGGTGTCTGAGTCGGTCATGGAGTTCACCCGGCTGCGGGTGCTGGCACTCGCGCCGGGGGAGACGTACGCCTTCGCGTGCGGGGACGCGGAGTGGATCGTCCTCCCCCTCGCGGGCGGCTGCGAGGTCCGCTGCGCGGAGGCTTCCCCGGGCCCGGACGGGCGTCCCGGCGCGGCCCCGGCACGAGACCCCGGCCCGGCCCGGGAAGGGTCCCCCGGGCTTGCCCCCGGAACGGCTCCGGACCCGGAGCCCGATCCGGAGCCGTTCCCGGACGGGCGGCCAGGGCTGGGGCCCGGGGTGGATCCGGACCCGGAGCCCGATCCGGAGCCGTTCCCGGACGGGCGTCCCGGGCCGGATCCCGAGCCCGAGCCGGACCCGGAGCCGGATCCGGAGCCGTTTCCGGACGGGCGTCCCGGGCCGGATCCCGAGCCCGAGCCGGATCCGGAGCCGGATCCGGAGCCGTTTCCGGACCGGCCTCCCGGGCCGGACCCCGAGCCCGAGCCGGACCCAGAGCCGTTCCCGGACCGGCCTCCCGGGCCGGTTCCCGGGCACGGCGCGGGTCGGCTTTCCGGCGGGCCGGGCGGGGCCGCCGGGAGCGGGACGCGGGTCTTCCGGCTCGGCGGCAGGAGCGGGGTGTTCGACGGCCCGAGCGACTTCGCGTACCTGCCCCGCGACGGCCACGCGGACCTCACCTCGGCGCGCGGCGGCCGGTTCGCGCTCGTGGGGGCCCGCTGCGAGCGGCGGCTGCCGGCCCGGTACGGGGCCGCCGGGGCCGTACCCGTGGAGCTGCGCGGCGCCGGCACCTGCTCCCGGCAGGTCCACAACTTCGCCGCCGCCGACGTGTTCCCCTGCGACCGGCTCATCGCCGTCGAGGTGCTCACCCCCGGCGGGAACTGGTCCTCGTACCCGCCCCACAAGCACGACGAGCACCACCCCGGCGAGGAGTCCCGCCTGGAGGAGATCTACTACTTCGAGATCGCCCCTCACAACGGCGTCCCCGGCGTCGGCTACCAGCGCGTGAGCCCCTCCCCGGCCGGGCGGACCGACGTCCTCGCCGAGGTGCGGACGGGCGACACCGTCCTCGTCCCGGACGGCTGGCACGGCCCCTCCATCGCCGCGCCCGGCCACGACATGTACTACCTGAACGTGATGGCCGGGCCGGACGCCACGCGGGAATGGCTGATCCGGGACCACCCCGACCACGGCTGGATCCGCGGCACCTGGCCCGGCCTGGCCGTCGACCCCCGGCTCCCCTTCCCCCGCACGGAGGACGACGCGTGAGGCTCACCACCGCCCAGGCCCTGGTCCGCTTCCTGGCCGGCCAGTACACCGAGCGCGACGGCCGGCGCCACCGGCTGATCGCCGCCACCTGGGGGATCTTCGGGCACGGCAACGTGGCCGGGATCGGGCAGGCCCTGCTGGAGAGCGGCCCGCAGGCCATGCCCTTCCTCCAGGGGCGCAACGAGCAGGCCATGGTGCATGCCGCCGTCGGCTACGCCCGCCAGAGCGGCCGGCTCTCCGCGCACGCCGTTACCACCTCCATCGGGCCCGGCGCGACCAACCTCGTCACCGGCGCCGCCCTCGCCACGATCAACCGGATCCCGGTGCTCCTGCTGCCCGGCGACACCTTCGCGACCCGGCCCGCGGATCCGGTGCTCCAGCAGCTCGAAGTCCCCTACGCCGGCGACGTCTCCGTCAACGACACCCTGCGACCCGTCTCGCGCCACTTCGACCGGATCACCCGCCCCGAGGCCCTGGTCCCGGCCGCCCTCCAGGCGATGCGGGTGCTCACCGACCCCGTGCAGACCGGGGCCGTCACCCTCGCGCTGCCGCAGGACGTGCAGGCCGAGGCCCACGACTGGCCCGAGGAGTTCTTCGCCGAGCGGGTGTGGACCGTGCGCCGCCCGCGCCCCGACCGGCACGAGCTGGCCGCCGCCGCCGAGGCGGTACGGGGCTCCGCGCGCCCCCTGATCGTCGCCGGCGGCGGCATCCGGCACGCCGCCGCCGGGGCGGCGCTCGCCGCCCTCGCGGAGGCCACCGGGATCCCGGTCGCCACCACGCAGGCGGGCAAGGGGGTCCTCCCGTACGACCACCCCGCCGAGGTGGGCGGCGTCGGCCACACCGGGACGGCCACCGCCGACGCGCTGGCCCGGGAGGCCGACCTGGTCATCGCCGCCGGGACCCGGCTCACCGACTTCACGACCGCCTCCTCGACCCTCTTCCAGAATCCGGCCGTCCGCTTCCTCGGCCTCAACCTCGACCCGTACGACGCCCACAAGCTCGCCGCCCTGCCGCTGGTGGCGGACGCCCGCGAGGGGCTGGCGGAGCTGCTCGACGCGGTCTCCGGGTACCGGGTCGCGCCCGCGTACGAGGCCGCGTACACCGCGGCCAAGGCCGGGTGGGAGGCCCGCGTGGACGCCGCGTACGCCGTACCCGCCGACGGGGAGGACCTGCCGCCCACCCAGGCCCAGGTCCTCGGCCTCCTCGACGCGCTCGTGGACGGCACCGACATCCTGGTCAACGCCGCCGGCTCGCTCCCCGGAGACCTGCACAGACTCTGGCGGGCCCGCTCCGCCGACCAGTACCACGTCGAGTACGGCTACTCCTGCATGGGCTACGAGATCCCCGCCGCCCTCGGCACCGCCCTCGCCGCGCCCGGCCGCCCGGTGTGGGCCCTGGTCGGCGACGGGACGTACCTGATGAACCCCACCGAACTCGTCACCGCCGTGCAGGAGGGCGTCCCGGTCAAGGTGGTGATCCTCGACAACCACGGCTTCGCCTCCATCGGCGGCCTGTCGGGGGCCGTGGGCGGCGAGGGCTTCGGCACGGCGTACCGCTTCCGGGGGCCCGACGGCGCGTACGACGGCGCCCCCCTCCCGGTGGACCTCGCCGCGAACGCGGCCTCCCTGGGGATGGCCACCATCCGTACCCGCACCATCGGTGACCTGCGAAAAGCCCTCTCCGAAGCGCGTGCGGCGGACCGTCCCACATGTGTCTACGCACAGACCCGAACACCCGACACTGTGTCGGGCCCACCCCCGGCACAGGCGTGGTGGGATGTTCCTGTGGCCGAGACCGCGACCCGTGCGTCGGCGGCCCTGGCCCGTGACGAGTACGACCGGCAAGCCGCGCAGCGACGTCGCCATCTGTGAAGGAGCAAGCATGAAGACCGTCAACCACTGGATCGGTGGCAAGACCGTCGAGGGCGCGTCGGGCAACTACGGCCCGGTCACCGACCCGGCCACCGGCGAGGTCACCACGCAGGTCGCCCTCGCCTCCGCCGAGGAGGTCGACGCCGCGGTACGGGTCGCCCAGGAGGCGTTCCTGTCCTGGGGCCAGTCCTCGCTGGCCGCCCGCACCAAGGTGCTGTTCGCCTACCGCGCCCTGCTGGACGCCAACCGCGACGCCATCGCCGAACTGATCACCGCCGAGCACGGCAAGGTGCACTCGGACGCGCTGGGCGAGGTCGCCCGCGGCCTGGAGATCGTCGAGCTGGCCTGCGGGATCACCACCCAGCTCAAGGGCGAGCTGTCCACCTCCGTCTCCAACCGGGTGGACGTCTCCTCGATCCGCCAGCCGCTGGGCGTCGTCGCGGGCATCACGCCCTTCAACTTCCCGGCGATGGTCCCGATGTGGATGTTCCCGCTGGCCGTGGCCTGCGGAAACACCTTCATCCTCAAGCCCAGCGAGAAGGACCCGTCGGCCGCCAACAAGCTGGCCGAGCTGATGACCGAGGCCGGTCTGCCCGCGGGCGTCCTGAACGTCGTCCACGGCGACAAGGTGGCCGTCGACGCGCTCCTCGCGCACCCGGGCATCTCCGCCGTGTCCTTCGTCGGCTCGACCCCGATCGCCCGCCACATCCACACCACCGCCTCGGCCAACGGCAAGCGCGTCCAGGCGCTGGGCGGCGCCAAGAACCACATGCTGGTGCTCCCGGACGCGGACCTGGACGCCGCCGCCGACGCGGCCGTCTCCGCGGCCTACGGTTCGGCCGGCGAGCGCTGCATGGCGATCTCCGCGGTCGTCGCCGTCGGCTCCATCGCGGACGAGCTCGTCGAGAAGATCCGCGAGCGCGCCGAGAAGATCAAGATCGGCCCCGGCAACGACCCGACGTCCGAGATGGGCCCGCTGATCACCGCCGCCCACCGCGACAAGGTCGCCTCCTACGTCAAGGGCGCCGCGGCCCAGGGCGCCGACGTCGTCCTCGACGGCACCGGCTACACGGTCGAGGGCAACGAGAACGGCCACTGGATCGGCCTGTCCCTCCTGGACAACGTCAAGACCGACTCCGACGCCTACCGCGACGAGATCTTCGGCCCGGTGCTGTGCGTGCTGCGCACCGAGACCTACGAGGAGGGCGTGGCGCTCATCAACGCCTCGCCGTTCGGCAACGGCACCGCGATCTTCACCCGCGACGGCGGCGCCGCCCGCCGCTTCCAGCTGGAGATCGAGGCGGGCATGGTCGGCGTGAACGTGCCGATCCCGGTGCCGGTGGGCTACCACTCCTTCGGTGGCTGGAAGGACTCGCTCTTCGGCGACCACCACATCTACGGCAACGACGGCATCCACTTCTACACGCGCGGCAAGGTCGTCACCACCCGCTGGCCCGACCCGGCCGACGCCCCGGCCGGCGTGGACCTGGGCTTCCCCCGCAACCACTGACGCCCGGCAGCCGGTGACGCCCGGCGGCCTCCGGTTCCCCGGCGGCCTCCGGTTCCCCGGCCGCCGCCGTCGTCGGCGGGCGCGTCCCCGGACAGCAGGACCCCCTGGCCAACCCTCACCGGCCGGGGGGTCCTGCCGTTCGCCCGCCGGGCCGCCCGGAGCTCAGGTCGCTCGGGCTGCCCGGACTGCTTGGGCCGCCCGGGGCCTCGCCGGTCAGCGCGTCTGCGCCAAGTCCCGTGCGGGTTGCGGCCGTGGGGGATCCGGGCGTCGCCGCCGGCGCAGTACCAGCACGGCCGTCCCGGCCCCCGCCAGCACCAGGACCGCTCCCGCCGCCGTCCAGGGGACCGCGAGGAAGTCCGTGGCGGACTCGGAGGAGAGGTCGGGGTAGGCGGCCGCGCCCACCGACACCTTGACGCTCACCCAGTCCAACTGGGGCGATTCCGGCCACGGTTCGGTCATCTCCACCCGCTGCCCCGGCAGCAGCACCAGCTTCGGCTCCCGGGCCGGCCGGTCCAGCACCCGGCGCCCGAACAGTCCCCGCGCGGACACCGCCACCTTCGGCCCCACCACCACGTTGCCCCGGTTGACCAGCGCGTACGAGACCGTGGCGCGGGCGTCCTTCACCCACGGCAGCAGCGGTGCCCCCCGGGTGACCCGTACGTCCTCCACGCTCAGCCCCGGGGTCAGCGGTCCCGGTACCCGGAAGTACAGCCGGGCCCCCACCGAACGCTTCACCCCCACCTGTACCTTGCCGTCCTTCTGTACCCCCTCGACGGCGGTGTTGAGCGCGACGATCCCGCCGACGTGATCGCCCGGCGTGGCGTCCCGGGGGACGTTGACGGTGAAGGGGATGTCGGCGCGGCCCTTCGGCGGCACGGTCACGGTGCCCGACGCCTGCGGTGCCAGCGCGATCCAGGTGCCGACGTCCTTGGGCTTCGTCTCGGCGGGCAGCAGCGCGAAGGCGCCCCCCGACGGGGTGTTCACGGCGTCGGTGGCGAAGACCTGGAAGGTCAGCTCCCTGTCGGAGGAGTTCAGGATCGTGGCGCTGTCGCTGACGGTGGCCCCGGCGGCGCCCTGGTGGAAGAAGTACGCGCGGTCGGTCATCGCGGCGCCCGCGGCGGGCGTGGGGAACACCCCCCAGGTGCCGTTGTCCGCGGCCGTGGCGGGGGCGGCGGACAGGACGGGGAGCAGCAGCAGCCCGCACAGTCCGGCGAGGAGGACGTGCGGGAGGGTGCGCAGGCGCATGGGCGGGTCTCTCCAGTCACGGCGCGGAACGGGAAGAGGGGTGGTGCGACGCCGTGGCGCCGCACCACCCCGGGGCCGGGCCCGGTCAGGCGATCGAGAAGGTCACGACCGACCGGTAGGTGTCGGCGAACATGAACGGCGGCAGCTGCAGCATCGCCGCGCCGCCCACGGCGAACTCGCCGCCGGTCAGCTCGTCACCGCCGGCCGCCTGGGAGGCGACCTTCATCGGGGTGTCGGTGATCGCGCCCGGCGCACCGGCGGTGCAGGTGCTCGGGCTGTCCGGGTTGGTCACGGTGCAGGACGGCTGGATGCCGATCTGCGCCTTCGCCATCGAGTGGCCGGTCGTCTGGTTCAGGAACGGCGTACGGGTCGCCGTCACGTCCCAGCCGAGGCTGCCGCCGCGGAAGTCCTGGACGGTGGCGGCGTTGAACGCGCCGAACACCGACTGGGCCTTGCCGTTGATGGTCACCGCGCCGAAGCTGACGGCCGGCTGGCCGTCCTTCGGCCCGAGGGCCAGCGGTCCGGGCAGCACCTCGACGTCCACCGGGTTCTGCACGCCCGCCTGCTCCTCGACGAACACGAAGGGCTTGGCCGGGGGCACCGAACCGTCGATCTTGATGGCGTCGGCCTTCTTGGTGACCGTGATGGCGCAGGTGGCGGCGCCGGTCGCGTCCGCCGTGCCGGTACCGGTGTCACCGGTCGCGGCGCCCGCGAGGAGGGCGGAACAGGTGACCGCGCCGGCCGGGAAGTTGGCGCCGGCGGCGGTGACGGCGGTGCCCGCCTTGCCGCTGTTGGGCGTCAGCCTGGTGGTGACCGGGTCCTTGGGCAGGGCCTCGACGGCCACCGAGCCGACGGAGGCGCTGGGACGCGGATCCGGCGTACAGGTCGTCGTGTAGACCGTGCCGCCGAGGTCGGCGTCCGTGATCACCTGATCGATGGTGATCTGGACCGTGGTGCCCTCGGTGCCCTCCGGGACGGTGATGTTCCCGCTGAAGGCGGGCGGGTCGGCCTTCTTGCCGGCTTCCTGGTGGCTGGGGACGGCCGCGCTGGTGACGGTCTGGGCGACCCCGCCGACGAGCAGCTTCGCCTTGATCGTGTTGACCGTGTCGATGGTGAACATCGGGACGACCGGGGTCTCACCGGGGTCGATGGTGATCGGGACGCTCTGGCCGGCCTTCGCGGTGTCCGGCAGCGTGATCGTGTAGTCCTGGTTGCCGTTGGCGCCCGGCTGGGGCGCCGGGGCCACGCACTTCACGGGGACCGAAGTGGTCTTGGTCGCGGCCTGCGCCGTGCCCGTGAGGGCCACCACACCGCCCGTCAGGGCCAGGGAAAGGGCGCCCGCCCCGGCCAGAACTCTTCGTCGGAACGTTGTACTCACTGGGTCGCGACTCCTTCGTCAGACGAAACCCCTCCCCCCACCCGCTGTGGGGAGGAGGTTGAGCCGGTGCGGATGGCCGTCATTGACGCGTCGCGGTCATGAGAAGTCAATGGCTTGCTTTCGCCCGAAGCACACAGACATTGATGTCCCATCAGACCCGGTCTGATGGGACATCGGATACCGACTGGTCGGTGGCGGGTACGCCCGGGGCGGGAGGGGTCAGCGGTCCGTCGGGACGTGCAGGAGCAGGTTCGCGGTTCCGGCCGGGAGGTTCGTGATCCGGTCCGGAACAGCGGCGCGCACCAGGGCCTGGCGCACCTGTTCGGGGGACGGGTGCATGCCGGTCACGCCGGGCAGGCCGACGGTGCCGGGCGTGACCGGTGCGCCGCCGGTCCCGGCAGTGCCGTCCCCCTTGTCCGACAGGATCAGCGCGGCCACGCCCGCCACGTGCGGGGCGGCCATGGAGGTGCCGGAAGCGCGGGCGAGGGCGGTCGCGGAGCCCTTCCAGGCGGAGACGACGGACACGCCCGGCGCGGAGATGTCCACGCAGGGGCCGTGGTTGGAGAACGCGGGGCGGCGGTCGGTGGCGTCGGTCGCGCCGACGGTGAGGGCCTGCGGGACCCCGGAGGGGGAGCCGGCGCAGGCGTCCTTGCCTTCGTTCCCGGCGGCCACGGTGAAGGTGATCCCGGACGCCACGGCGCGGATGACGGCCGCGTCCATGGCGTGGCTACGGGAGCCGCCCATGCTCATGTTGGCCACCAACGGGCCCTTCGCCGCGTTCTTGACCGCGTCCTTCACCATCCAGTCCAGGCCGCGCAGGATGGCCGAGAGTCGCCCGTCACCCCGGCAGTCGGCCACCTTCACCCCGACGAGGGAGACCCCCTTCGCCACCCCGTACGTAGCCCCGCCGACGGTCGCCGCGACGTGGGTGCCGTGGCCGTTGCAGTCGGACGCGCCCTCCAGGAACACCGCGTTGTAGCCGGCGCGGGCGCGTCCGCCGAACTCCTGGTGGAGGGTGTTGATTCCGGTGTCGACCACGTAGACGGTGACGCCCCGGCCCTGGGAGGCGTACGTGTACGAGCCGTCGAGCGGCAGCTCGCGCTGGTCGATCCGGTCCAACGGCCAGGGCGCGGAGCGCTGCACGGCGGCGGCGGGTGCCGCGGGTGCCGCGGGTGCCGGGACCGCGGCGGCGGGGGCGGGGGCGGGGTCGGGGGTAGGGGCGGGCACCGCGGGAGCGGAGGGCGGGGGCGGCGTCGGGTCGTCGGAGATCCGGTACAGCCCGTCCGGCTCCACGGAGGCCACCCTCGGGTCGGCGGCGAGCTCGGCGGCGCGGGCCGCGGTGGTGCGTACGGCGAAGCCGTTGAGGGCGGTGTCGTAGACCGCCGAGACCTGGTCGCCCGCCTCCGCCACCTCGGCGGCGAGCGCACGGGCCGGGGCGCGGGAGCTGGTGTCCTTGAGGACGACGACGTAGGGGGCGGTGGGGACGTCGGTGGCACGCGCGGCGTCGGCGGTGTGCGGCGGCAGGACGGTGGCTGCCGCGAGGAGGGCGGCGGCCGGGAGGAGCGCGGTCATGGCGGTCATGCCGCCGATGCTCGGGCCGCACCGGCGACGGCGCGCGGAGGGTGCGCCGACTGGCCGCACGACACGCCGCCGCGGGGGGCGCGGCGGGCTAGCCGAGCGCCCAGCCGCGCATCGTGAAGACGCCCTCGTCCTCGGCGCCCGCCGAGTCGTAGGTGGCCAGGGCCGGCCCGTTGTCGGTATCGACCCCCACCCACATGCCGTAGCAGCCGCGTGCCCTGGCCTCGTCCGCGAGGGCCAGGGTCAGGGCGCGGCCGATCCCGCGCCGCCGGTGGGCCTCGTCCACGGAGAGTTCGTAGAGGCACATCTCGGTGCCCTTGTCGGGGTGGGTCATCTCGACGCCGGAGACCATGCCGACCGGCACGTCCTCGACGTAGGCGATGAGCATCAGGTGACCGGGCGCGGCGAGGAAACGCCGGGCCCAGTCCTCACGGGCGGGACCGTCGAAGAGTCCTTCGGCCGCCACGAGTTCGGAGCAGCTGCGGGCGCGGCGGATGTCCATGGCCCGACCCTAGGCCCTGCCGTCCGAGCGGCGCCCGCCCACGCCGTGGCCGGGGCCCGGAACGGGTCCGGTACGCGCGCGCCCCTCCACCTCAGGCCGCTCCACCTCAGGCCCCTCGGCCGCTCCACCTCAGGCCCCTCGGCCCCTCGGCCGCTCGGCCCCTCGGCCCCTCGGCCGCTCGGCCCCTCAGGCCGCTCGGCCCCTCGGCCCCTCGGCCGCTCGGCCCCTCAGGCCCCTCGGCCCCTCGGCCCCTCGGCCCCTCGGCCCCTCGGCCCCTCAGGCCCCTCGGCCCCTCAGGCCCCTCGGCCGCTCGGCCCCTCGGCCCCTCGGCCGCTCGGCCCCTCAGGCCCCTCGGCCCCTCGGCCCCTCGGCCCCTCGGCCCCTCGGCCCCTCAGCGCCGAGGGGACCCCCGTGGGCCGGGTGCCGCGGGCCCGATCGGCGGCTGGGGCCGGGCGCCGGGACCGGCCGGTACGGCGGCTTCGGGTGGATCAGGGGGCGCGGAGGGCCAGGGCGGCCGCGAAGGCGGACGGTGCCGGGAGGTCGCGCAGGGCCCAGCCCGGGACCGGCGCCGGAGTGGCCGCCGAGCCCACGTACGGGTCGGCCACGCCGAGTGCCAGTCCCGTGCCGGTGGCCTTGAGGTAGGCCTCCTTGCGGGACCACACCCGCGCGAGGGCCGCCGGGCGGTCCGCCACCGGGAGGCCGGCGAGCTCGGCCGTCTCCGCCGGATGCAGGGTGCCCAGGACGTCGTCCACCGCTCCCGCTCCGGGCAGACCCTCGATGTCCACGCCGACCGGTACCCCCGCGAAGGCGAAGTACGCCATGTCGTCGCTGTGCGAGAGCGAGAAGTGCAGCGCGCCCCCGGCCACGGCGGGGCGCCCGTGCGGCCCGCCGCAGCACGGGCAGTCCTCCCGCACCAGGGCGACCCGCTCCGGCGGGAGCCCGAGGTAACCGCCGAGCAGTACGCGCAGCCCCAGGTGTGACGCGAGGTAGCTGCGGCGGTCGCCCGCGCGCAGCAGCCGCGAGAGCCGGTCCCGCTCGGACGCGTCCAGCAGCGCGACGGCACCGGCGACGTCGTGGCCGCCGACCACCTCGCGCGTGGTGTCCAGCGACCACACGGTCACGGCGGCGCCCACCGGGAGCGCGCCGGTCCGGGGTATGCCCTCGCCGAGTTGGTTCACGTACTCGATCACCCGATGAGGGTAGACGAGGAGATGGCGGGCCCGGCTACCCTCGTCCGGTATTGATCTTTCCGAGTCCAGGGGGAACTCGCCGTGCACAGTGCTGTCGTGACGCCGGAAGGCGACCGGATCCGCTGGGTCGAACTCGCCGGGGAGGGGCCGGTCCGCGTCTGCCTGCACGGGCTCGGCGCCACCTCGCCGGCCTACTTCGCGGCCGTCGCCGCGCACCCGTTGCTGGCCGGGCGGCGCTCGCTGCTGGTCGACATGCTGGGGCACGGGCACAGCGACCGGCCCGAGGCGTTCACGTACACCCTGGAGGCGCACGCCGACGCCGTCGCGCGGGCCCTCACCGAGGCCGGGGTCGAGGGGGCCGAGCTGATCGGCCACAGCATGGGCGGGGCGGTGGCCATCGTGCTCGCCGCCCGGCACCCCCGGCTGGTCTCCCGGCTCGTGCTGGTCGACGCCAACCTGGACCCGGTCCCGACCGTTCCCCGCGCACCGGGCAGCAGCGGCATCGCCTCCTACACGGAGGAGGAGTTCCTGGCGGGGGGCTGGGCCGAGGTCCGCGACCGGGTGGGCGCGCACTGGTGGTCGACCATGCGGCTGGCCGACCGTACCGCCCTGCACCGCAGCGCGGTGCACCTCGCCGCGGGCACCACCCCCACCATGCGCGAGCTCCTGCTGGACCTGAAGCTCCCGCGCACCTTCCTCTACCCGGAGGCCGACGGCTCCCTGGCCGGGGCCGAGGCCCTGGAGGCCGCCGGGGTCGCCGTCGTCGCGGTGCCGGACTGCGGGCACAACATCATGCTGGACAACCCCGAGGCCTTCGTCCGCGCCACCGCCGCCGCCCCCGCCCCGACCGCCCCCTGACCCGTCCCCGCCGGGCGGCCCCGGGGGAGCGGCCGGGACGGTGGCGGGGTCAGCGGCGCCCGGCCGGCACGGCCGAGGCCGGTGCCACGGAGGGCTGTCCGTCCGGTATTCGCGCCCCCGGCGAGGGCGTGCCGTCGGTCCAGGCGTAGACCTTCCTGCCGCGCACGGCGACCTGGTACTGGTACCGGTCCCGGCACTCGGGCCGTTCCTCGGAGCGCGTGTCGCCGGGCCACCAACGGGCGTTCAGATGGGGCCCGCCCGCTTTCTTCGGGGCGCTGACGGCGCACTGCGGACCATCGAGCGGGGTCTTGCCGAGGGTGAACCGGATCAGCCGGTCCTCGCCGGTGGTGCGCACCCGTACGCGGACATCGGTGGCGTCCTTCGGTATCCAGCTCGGCAGGACGAACGCCAGGTCACCGCGCTTGGGCGCGTCGGCGGCGGTGGCGAAGTGCCTGCCCTTCTCCTTGAAGAAGCGGTCGTTGAGGGTGTTGGTGACCGGGTTGGGCGGAAGGTTCGGCAGGGCGAGCGCGGCGATGGCGAAGGCTCCCGCCAAGGCGGCGGCGATGACGAGCGGACGGCGGTTCATAGCTATAAGTGTTCGGATCGAAGCCCGTCTGCGCGTCCCTCCGCAGTACGAATCGTGACTCTGCCTGAAGTCGCATACGCCGTCATACCTGAGTGCCGGTCCGGGCGGCCGGCGTAGGTCCACGGTCCTTCCCCCGGGACACCGGGCGAGGGCGGCCCCGCCGGACCCAACGGCCCGCCGGCCCCGCCGGACCCAACGGCCCCGCCGGACCCGCGGGGCCTCGTTATAGGTGCGCTGGGGATCGCAGATATGCCGCGCTCCGAGAGTGAACCCACAAGCCGCACCGCGAAGTTGACGGGGCGGCCCGCTCTCTCCCCCACTCCCCCCGCCGCCCGGAGGAACGCCATGCGTCTTCGTCTCGCTCCCCTGCTCGCCGCCACGGCGGCCGCGGGTCTGCTCGCCCTCGCGACGCCCGCGTCGGCCGCCCCGGCGGACAAGCCGCAGGTCCTCGGGAGTTGGACGCAGACCAGCGCGTCCAGCTACAACGCCTGGGTCGCGGCGCGCGGCAGCCAGGGCAACTGGGCCGCGTACGGCTTCGACTGGTCCACGGACTACTGCTCGTCCTCCCCGGACAACCCCTTCGGCTTCCCGTTCCAGACGGCCTGCGCCCGCCACGACTTCGGCTACCGCAACTACAAGGCGGCGGGTTCCTTCCCGGCGAACAAGTCCCGGCTGGACGACGCCCTGTATGCCGACCTGAAGCGGGTGTGCTCGCAGTACTCGGGCGTCAAGAAGGGTTCCTGCGACAGCACGGCCTGGACCTACTACCAAGCGGTCAAGGCATTCGGAGTCTCCCCGCAGGACGCCCCGGCCGCCTGACGGCCCCGGCTCGTCCCGGCCCTGCCTCCGCCCTGCCCCGCCCCGGCCCCGTCCTGTCCCCGCCCCCCGATCCCCGTCCCGCCCTCGCCCCCGTCGGGCGGGACGGCCCCCCTTCGCGGGAAACACGGAAGCCCTCCCGGTGGGAGGGCTTCCGTCGTGGTGCGGAGAGTGCCCCCGGCAGGACTCGAACCTGCGGCCAAGCGCTTAGAAGGCGCCTGCTCTATCCACTGAGCTACGGGGGCCGGAAGGTGACCGTGGTGGCCTGGAGCCCCTTGGTGGGGGTGGGACTGCGGTCCGTGCCGGGTCAAGGATAGGGCTCCGGTCGCCTTGTCCCGGTTGCTTCACCCGCGTGCCACGATGTGGAGGTTCGGTGAAGCGGTCCCGATAATCGCAGGCAGGTGCGA
Organism: Streptomyces sp. M-16; assembly: GCF_052114405.1. Taxonomy (NCBI): domain Bacteria; kingdom Bacillati; phylum Actinomycetota; class Actinomycetes; order Kitasatosporales; family Streptomycetaceae; genus Streptomyces; species Streptomyces sp. M-16. The sequence continues at coordinate 38,995 of NZ_JBFRER010000013.1, forward strand.
TTCGCGCATCGCTTTTGCGCCGCGTCGGCCTGGGTGTTGTGCACTCGTTATGCCTGCGTCCCACTCGTCCTCCGTGTCCAGGATGTCCCGTCGAGGTGGCGGTCGGCGCGCAGAGGGCGTATAAGCTTCAAAAATGGTCCCAAATTGGGCATTCTTCGCATGTGGTGACCTTGGATGTTCGGCCTCAGCTGCTCGATGCCCTGTCCGCCCTGCGCGACCGGGTCGCGTCCGTGCGTCTGCCGCTGCCCCTGCCCGGCGCCCCGCGCGCCCGCCAGACCAGAGCCGAGCTGCTCGCGCAGCTCGACGACTACCTCGTACCCCGGCTGAAGGCGCCCGAGGCGCCCCTGCTCGCCGTCGTCGGCGGGTCCACCGGTGCCGGCAAGTCCACCCTCGTCAACTCCCTCGTCGGACGCCAGGTGAGTGAAGCCGGGGTGCTCCGGCCGACGACACGCACCCCCGTGCTCGTCTGCCATCCGGATGATCATCACTGGTTCGCCGGGATGCGGATCCTGCCCGACCTCCTGCGCGTCTGGGCGCCCGAAGGCGAGGACGAACTGCTTCCCGCGCCCAAGAAGCACTCTCCACTCGGATCCAACCAGCGGACCGTGACGGGCGAACTGAGGATCGAGACCGTCTCGACCCTCCCGCGAGGGCTCGCCGTCCTCGACGCCCCCGACGTCGACTCCCTCGTGGTCGAGAACCGGACGCTCGCCGCGCAGCTGATCTGCGCCGCCGACGTCTGGGTCATGGTCACCACCGCCTCGCGGTACGCGGACGCCGTCCCCTGGCACATGCTGCGCACCGCCAAGCAGTACAAGGCCACCCTGGTCATCGTCCTGGACCGGGTCCCGCACCAGGTGCTCGCCGAGGTCTCGCGGCAGTACGGGGCCCTGCTCACCCGGGCCGGGCTGGGCGACGTACCGCGGTTCACGGTGCCGGAGCTGCCCGAGTCGGCGGGCGGGGGCGGGCTGCTGCCGGCGAGCGCCGTCGCGCCGCTGCTCGCCTGGCTCACCCACCACGTCCAGGACCCGGCCGCCCGGCAGTACGCCGTCGGGCGGACCGCGCTGGGCGCCCTCGACTCCCTGGGACGCCGGATGCCGGAACTCGCCTCCGCCGTCGCCGCGCAGCACGCCGCCGCCGTACGGCTGACGTCCGCCGTCGAGGACGCGTACAAGCAGGAGGGCCGGCGGGTGCGCAACCGCCTGGACCGGGGCGCCGTGCTCGCCGGGGACGCGCTGACCAGATGGCGCGGCTACCCCCTCGACACCAGTGCCGACGAACTGCTCGACTCCCTCGCCGAATCGCTGGCCGCGCTCCTGCAGTGCGCCGTGGCCGCCGCCGACGAACGCATCGCCGCCGCCTGGCGGCGCGAGCCGGCGGCCGGGGCGGTGACGCTGCCCGCGCCCGACCGCGAGGCGGCGGAACGCATCGGCGTGGCCGTACGGCGCTGGCGGCGCGTCCTGGAGGAGCTGGCCGAGGAGGAGGTCGCCCGGCTCGACCGGCAGCCGGCGCCCGACCCCGACGCCGTCGCCGCCCTCCTCGTCGCCGCCCTCCTGGGCGGCAAGCGGGCCCGGCCGGCGGGGGAGAAGCTCGCCGAGCGGATCGGCGTACAGGCCGCCGTACGGCTGCGGGACCGGGGCGGGGAACTGGTCGCCGAACACCTCGACCAGGTGCTGCGCGCCGAACGCGACCGCAGGATCGCCCCGCTGGAAGCGCTCGAAGTGACCCCGGAACCGCAGGCCGAGCTGATCGCCGCACTGTCCCTACTGCAGAAGGAGAGGTGACGCGGTGACCGCGCTGACCGACCGCGACCGCACCGACGACCGCTGGGACGACGGCTTCATCGCGCGCTCGCGCCACCGGAGCCTCCGCAAGGGCGGTGCGGGGGCGCGAGGAGGGGGACCGCGGTCCGGTTCCCCGGGGGCGTCGGGGCCGCGCGAGGAACGCGGTGGCCTCGACGGCGTCGACCCCGACCACCTCGACGACATGTTCGGCGAGGAGCCGGACGTGGAGCGGCGCGAGGGCGACGAGGCCCTCGTCCGGGCCGTCTCCGGCGCCGGCAGCGACGGCGGCAAGGCCCCCGCCCTGCCGCTCAGCCCCGAGGCGCGGGCCCTGCGACTGCGCCTGGACGCCCTGCGCCAGCTCGTCGGGCTGTCCCGGACCCGGCTGGACGGCAAGACCCTCGCCGAGGCCGGCCGGGTGCTGGACGAGGCGGCCGCGCGACGCGGCCTGTCCCCGCAGCACACGGTCGTCGCCATCGCCGGAGCCACCGGAAGCGGCAAGTCCACGCTCTTCAATTCACTCGCCGGAGTGCAGATCTCCGAGACCGGTCTGCGCCGCCCGACCACCGCCGCGCCGATCGCGTGCAGTTGGTCCGACGGGGCCGCGGGACTGCTGGACCGGCTGGAGATCCCGGGCCGGCTGCGGCGCAGGCCCCGGGAGACCTCGGAGGCCGAGGCGCTGCGCGGGATGGTCCTCGTGGACCTGCCCGACCTGGACTCGGCGGTCGGCGCGCACCGCGACCACGTGGACCGGGTGCTGGCGCTGGTCGACGCCGTGGTGTGGGTGGTGGACCCGGAGAAGTACGCGGACGCCGTCCTGCACGAGCGGTACCTGCGACCGCTGGCCGGCCACGCGGAAGTGACGTTCGTCGTCCTGAACCAGGTGGACCGGCTTCCCGGCGAGGCCGCCGACCTCGTCCTGGACGACCTGCGCCGGCTCCTGGACGACGACGGCATCGCGCTCGGCGAACACGGCGAGCCGGGGGCCACCGTGCTCGGAGTGTCCGCCCTGACGGGTGAGGGGGTCGGGGAACTCCGCGAACTGCTCGGACAGTTCACCCAGGAGAAGGGCGCCGCGACCCGCCGCATCTCCGCCGATGTGGACCGGGCCGCCGGACGCCTGCGGCCCCTGTACGTCGCCGACGGGCACGCCGGACCCGAGATCGGCGAGGCCGCCCGCGCCGAGTTCGAGGACCGGCTCGCGGAGGCCGTCGGGGCCTACGCGGCCGGCCTCGCCGCCGAACGGGCCTGGCGGCGCAACGCCGGCAAGGCCTGCGGCACGCCCTGGCTGCGGCTGTGGCGCTGGTACGAGAGCCGGCGCGCCCCCCGCACGCTGGCGGGCCTGGCCGCCCTCGCCGCGATCGGCCGTACCCCGGCGGCTTCCGAGCAGGCTCCGGTCGAGCAGGAGGTGACCGCCCGGCAGCGGGTGGAGCAGGCCGTGCGGACCGTCGCGGACGAAGCGGTCGTCGGGCTGCCCGACCCCTGGGCCCAGGCCGTACGGGAGACCGCCGTACGCGGCGCCGAACGGCTGCCGGAGGCGCTCGACGAACTGGCGGTCACGCTGGGTGCGGCCGTCGCGGTGCCCGCCGCCAGGCCTCCGCGGCCCACCTGGTGGCCCGTGGCGGTGCTGGCGCAGGCGGCCATGACGCTGGTGCAGATCTTCGGCGGGCTCTGGCTGGTCGGACAGATCGCCGGGGTCCTGGAGCCGAAGCTGCTGCCGCCGGTGCTGTTCATGGTGGCGGGGATCGTCGGCGGGCCGCTCGTGGAGTGGGCGTGCTCGCTCGCGGCCCGCGGTCCCGCGCGCCGCTACGGGCAGGACGCCGAGCGCAAACTGCGGCAGGCCGCGGCCGGCTGCGGGCGGGCCAGGGTGCTGGAGCCGGTGGCGGCGGAGCTGCTGCGCTACCGCGAAGTGCGCGAGCAGTACGCCACCGTCGCCGCAGGGGGGACGAAGTTGTCCACAACCCGCCAGTAGTCCACAGGCCCGAGCGGGGACGGCGGCCCCGCGCCAGCATGGTCGTATCCCGTGCGGACGGTCCGGACGGGTACGACGTGGGGAGGGCTGCCGGGATGAACGACACCCTGGTGACGCTGGTGGGGTACGTGGCGACGCAGATCGACTTCAAGGAGACGCCGGCCGGCCCGTCGGCACGGTTCCGCTTCGCGGTGACCCCGAGGTACTTCGACCGGCGCACGGACACCTGGACGGATGCCGCGACCAGCTTCTACACGGTCTGGGCGCGACGAGTGCTGGCACTGAACCTGGCCAGTTCCGTCTCGGTGGGGGAACCCCTCGTCGTCCACGGGCGGTTGCGGGTCCGGGAGGATCCACCCGACGGCGACGGGGTGCGGTGGTTCTCGGCCGACATCGACGCGGTGGCCATCGGACACGACCTCAACCGCGGAACTGCCGCGTTCCGGCGGGTGGTCAAGACGGACACGCCACTGATGGGGCCTCAGAAGGCGGCGGTGGTCTGAGTGTTCGAGGAGGCTAGGATTCCCCGGTACTCACGGGCACCTGGGTCTTTGGCCCGAAGGGGAAGACTGTGTCGATTGCTGTTCCCGCGTCCTCTGCATCCTCTGCGTCCCCCGATCCCCGCGCGTCCGCGTGCGGATCGCCGTCCGCACCCGTGGGCGGATCACCGTCCGCGTCCGCCGCGCCACCGGCCGTCGCCGTGGCCCGCGCGGCGATTCCGCTTCCCGCCGGGCCCGTGGATCCCGGAGTTGTTCCCGGGGGGCCCGCGCGGCCCGTTCCGGATCCGGACGCGGGGGCCGGGGGCCCGGCGCGGGGGTCTGTGCGGCGGCCCCTGGCGGTCGCCCTGCTCACCGCCGCCGCCCTCGCCGGCGGGCCCGGGGCCCGCGCCGCGACGGACCCCGACCCGGCCGCCGGCCGGGCGGCGCAGGGCGCGAGCGCCGTGCTGGACGGGCTGAAGACGTACGGGCAGGCGGTCCTGCGCGCCGGGGACGGTTCGGTCCGGCAGATCCAGGCCGGGCTCTACGAGATGCGGGTCGACGGCGGCGGCATGCTCCAGACCTACGGGGTCGGGATCACGGGCTCGGCGCAGCCGCAGGCCCGGTACACGGAGAGCGGCTGGAACGGCAGCTCCCTGGCGGGGAACGCCGAGGCCGGACGGGTCCGCTGGGTCCTGGAGCACTCCTATCCGCAGCACAACGACCTGGCCGGGCTCGCGAAGGAGGCCGGGGCCGGGACGCTGACCGTGGAGAGCGCCGCCGCGGGGACCCAGGTGGCCATCTGGCGGCTGGCCGACGGGGCGCAGGTCGAGGCGGCCGACCCGGCGGCGGAGCGGCTGGCCGACTACCTCCAGCGGGAGGCGGGGCGGCTGCCGGAGCCCCCGGCCTCCTTGGACCTGGACCCCGGGCAGGTGTCCGGCCCGGTGTCGGGGCCGACCGGCAGCCGGCTCGGGCCGGTCACGGTCCGGACGGGGGCGCAGAGCGTGACCGTCACCCCGGACGCGGCGGCCGCGGCCATGGGGGTGCGCGTGGTGGACGCCGAGGGGCGGCCGCTGGACTCCGCGGGCAACGGGAGCCGGCTCTACTTCGAGGTGCCCGCGGGCACCCCGGACGGGACGGCGTCGGTCGTCGTGCAGGGCTCCACGAAGGTGCCCGTCGGGAGGGTCTTCACCAGCGGGATCCCGGCCGAGGCGCAGATCGTGGCCGGCTCCAGCGACGCCGCGGCGACGGCCACCGCCACGGCCGTCTGGCCGCGGGCACAGCCGTCGGCGCAGGGCCCGGCGGGGACGGTGGGCACCCTGGCGGGCGCCTCGGAGGTGCTGGGCGCCGAGGCGTCCGCGACGGTCTCGCCCGAGTCCCCGGACGACGAGCGGCTGGCCACCAGCGGCAGCTCCGCCGCCACGCCGGTGATCGCCACGCTCGCGGTGGGACTGGTGGTACTGGGAGGCATGGTGGTCCTCCTGCTGCGCAAGCGTCCGTTGGAGGGAGAGGAGGACGCAGGGGGGTCGGAGGGAGCGGAAGGCTGATTCCTGAGCGTCGTCGCGGGGTAGGCGCAGGCAATGGCTGATCAGGAACTGACCTGGCGGGGCACGGTCGCGCGGTGGGACCGGGGGCTGTTCGACGCGGTGGCCCGGCGGCACTGGCCGGGCGCCGACCGGGTGCTGCCGCGGCTCGGGCGGGCCGCCAACCACGGGGTGCTGTGGGGCGGGGCCGCCGTGGCGATCACCGTCCTCGGCTCACCCCGGGCCCGCAGGGCGGCGCTGCGCGGGATCGGCTCGCTGGCGCTGGCCTCGGCCACGATCAACACCGTCGGGAAGTGGTCGGTGCGCAGGCCCCGGCCCGTGCTGGACGGGGTTCCGGTGCTGCGGCAGCCGGCCGTGCCGCCGCGGACCACCTCGTTCCCGTCCGGGCACTCCGCCTCGGCCTTCGCCTTCGCCGCCGGTGTGGCCCTCGAATCCCCGGGGTGGGGGGCCGTGCTGGTCCCCGTCGCCGCGTCGGTGGCCTTCTCGCGCGTCTACACCGGGGTGCACTACCCCTCCGACGTGGCGGTCGGGTCGGCGCTCGGGGTGGCCGCGGCGTTCGCCGTACGCCGCCTCGCGCGCGAGGCCGAGCGGGCGAGGGCCGTACCGGGCGACGAGCGCCCCGCGCCCGGGGTACCCGCCCTGCCGGACGGGGAGGGGCTCACGGTCGTGGTGAACACCGCCTCGGGCACGGCCGGGTCGGCGGGGTTCGACGTGCTGCGCGAGCGGCTGCCCAAGGCGGAGATCGTCGAATGTGCCGGTGAGGAGCTGGAGGCCGAGCTGGCCGCGGCCGCCGCCCGGGCCGAGGTGCTGGGGGCCTGCGGGGGTGACGGCACCGTCAACGCCGCGGCCACGGCGGCCCTGCGCGCCGGGGTGCCGCTCGCCCTGTTCCCCGGCGGCACCCTGAACCACTTCGCGCTCGACCTCGGGCTCGGCGGCGCCGAGGACACCTGCCGGGCGATCGCCGAGGGCCATGCCGTCCGGGTCTCGGTGGGCCGGATCACCCCGACGGACGGGTCCGGCGACGGTGGCACGCGGTACTTCCTGAACAACTTCAGCATCGGCGCCTACCCGGAGCTGCTGCGCCACCGGCTGCGCTGGGCCCCGCGGATCGGCGGCGGCCCGGCCGCCGTGCTCGCCGCCTGGCGGGTGCTGCGGGCCGAGCGGCCCGTCCGGCTCACCCTGGCCGGACGCCCCCGCAGCGTCTGGCTGCTCTTCGCGGGCAACGGCACCTACCACGGCACCGGCCCCACGCCCCGGCGCCGTGACGGTGTCGGCGAGGGCCTCCTCGACCTCCGGCTCGTCCACGGCGGAGGCCGGCCGGGCCCCCGCCTGCTGGCCGCGGCCTTCACCGGCCCCCTGAGCCGTTCCCCGCTCCACGTGGCCACCCACCGGCACGGTCTCCGCGTCGAGGACATCCCGCCGGGCACCCCGCTCGCCTACGACGGCGAGTACGCCAAGGCGCCCGGCTCCCTCGTGCTCGCCGCGCTCCCCGACGCCCTGACCGTCTATCGCCCCCGCTGACCGCCCGCGGACGGCGCCCCCGCCTCCCCGGACCGTCCGTCCGGGCCGCGCGGGGCGTCGCCGTCAGAGCCGTCGCCGTCCACCGCGTCGTCCGGAACCACGGGACCCGGTTCCACCCCGAGGTCGGTGCGCATCACGGCCCGCGCCCGTAGCCAGGCGTCGCCCAGGTCCAGCAGCGCGGCCAGTATCTCGTCGAACCCCCACCCCGGCGACGGGTGCCCCCGCTCCAGCCGCATCGTCCGGGCGTACGCGCCCGCCAGCTCCCCGGTCAGGGTGTCCAGCTCCGCCATGACCGCGTCGGAGGCGATCATCTGGGCCTCCGCGAAGGCGGAGTGCATGGCGTGCCGGGCCTCCTGCAGGGCCCCCCGCCCCTCGTCGGTGACCTCGTCCCGGTGCACGGCCCACAGGTGGTTCATCAGCTCGACCCGGTAGCGGCGGTACCCGGCGTTGGCGTGTACGTAGCAGTCGCGCCGCCTCTCCCGCTCGGCCACCCGCCGCTCCCGCTGCCACTGGGCCCGCGCCAGCCGTTCCTGGCGGTCGAACTGTTCGGCCTGTACCCGGCCCGTGATCCGCTGCGACAGGACCGGCGCGAGCAGGGTGCCCGTCACCGCCACGATCGCGCTGGCGAGCGCCAGTAGTGCGTTGTCCACTCTTCCCCGTCCCCCCGGAGCACCTGCGCTCCACCGCTACGGCGCCCCCGCGCCTCGACCGGTGCCGATGCCGGGTCGGTCCGGCACCCCAGGGGCATCCTGGCCCGCGACCGGGCGGGGGCGGCGGCACTCCGGCACATCGGCGTCGGCGGAATCCACCGATGGCGACCGGTGGTGACCGGAGCGTGAGATAGGCCCCGGGCGGCGCCCCGGCCCGGGGGCCGCTGACCATACGCGTTTCCCCCGGGGGATGGACGTACGGCAGTATGGGGTGTATCTGCCCACCATCGATCTGCCGGACGGTTTCTCTTGGCTGAGTACATCTACACCATGCGCAAGACGCGCAAGGCGCACGGTGACAAGGTGATCCTCGACGACGTCTTCCTGAACTTCCTGCCGGGGGCGAAGATCGGCGTCGTCGGCCCGAACGGCGCCGGCAAGTCCACCGTCCTGAAGATCATGGCGGGCATCGAGCAGCCGTCCAACGGTGACGCCTTCCTGTCGCCCGGTTACTCCGTCGGCATCCTCATGCAGGAGCCCAAGCTCGACGAGAGCAAGACCGTCCTGGAGAACGTCGAGGACGGCGTCGGCCCGATCAAGACCAAGCTCAACCGGTTCAACGCGATCGCCGAGGAAATGGCGACGAACTACACCGACGAGCTGATGGAGGAGATGGGCAAGCTCCAGGACGACCTGGACCACGCCAACGCGTGGGACCTCGACGCCCAGCTGGAGCAGGCCATGGACGCCCTGGGCTGCCCGCCCGGCGACTGGCCGGTCACCAACCTCTCCGGTGGTGAGAAGCGCCGCGTGGCCCTCTGCAAGCTGCTGCTGGAGGCCCCCGACCTGCTGCTCCTCGACGAGCCCACCAACCACCTCGACGCCGAGTCCGTGAACTGGCTGGAGCAGCACCTCGCCCAGTACAAGGGCGCCGTCGTGGCCGTCACCCACGACCGTTACTTCCTCGACAACGTCGCCGAGTGGATCCTCGAACTCGACCGCGGCCGCGCGCACCCCTACGAGGGCAACTACTCCACCTACCTGGAGAAGAAGGCCGAGCGCCTCAAGGTCGAGGGCAAGAAGGACGAGAAGCGCGCCAAGCGCCTCAAGGAAGAGCTGGAGTGGGTCCGCTCCAACGCCAAGGGCCGCCAGGCGAAGTCCAAGGCCCGTCTCGCTCGCTACGAGGAGATGGCGGCCGAGGCCGACAAGATGCGCAAGCTGGACTTCGAGGAGATCCAGATCCCGCCGGGCCCGCGTCTGGGCTCGATCGTGGTCGAGGTCAACAACCTCTCCAAGGCGTTCGGTGACAAGGTCCTCATCGACGACCTGTCCTTCACGCTGCCGCGCAACGGCATCGTCGGCATCATCGGCCCGAACGGCGCCGGCAAGACCACGCTCTTCAAGATGATCCAGGGCCTGGAGACGCCGGACTCCGGCGAGATCAAGGTCGGCGAGACCGTCAAGATCTCGTACGTGGACCAGGGCCGCGCCAACATCGACCCGAAGAAGTCCCTCTGGGCGGTCGTGTCGGACGAGCTGGACTACATCAACGTCGGCCAGGTCGAGATGCCGTCCCGCGCGTACGTCAGCGCCTTCGGCTTCAAGGGCCCGGACCAGCAGAAGCCGGCCGGTGTGCTCTCCGGCGGTGAGCGCAACCGCCTGAACCTCGCGCTCACCCTCAAGCAGGGCGGCAACCTGCTGCTCCTCGACGAGCCCACCAACGACCTCGACGTCGAGACCCTGGGCTCCCTGGAGAACGCGCTGCTGGAGTTCCCCGGTGCGGCCGTGGTCGTCTCCCACGACCGCTGGTTCCTGGACCGGGTCGCCACGCACATCCTGGCGTACGAGGGCGACTCGAAGTGGTTCTGGTTCGAGGGCAACTTCGAGTCCTACGAGAAGAACAAGGTCGAGCGGCTCGGCCCGGACGCCACGCGTCCGCACCGCGCCACCTACAAGAAGCTCACCCGGGGTTAGGCCGAGACCATGGCCAGACACCACTACCGGTGCCCCCTCCGCTGGGCGGACATGGATGCCTTCGGGCACGTCAACAACGTGGTCTTCCTCCGTTACCTGGAGGAGGCGCGCATCGACTTCATGTTCCGTCTGGCGCCGGGGGAGGGCAGCGACTCGTTCACGGGCGGCTCCGTCGTGGCCCGTCACGAGATCGACTACAAGCTGCCCCTCGTGCACCGGCACGAGCCGGTGCTCATCGAGTCCTGGGTGACCCGGATAGGCGCCGCGTCCCTGACCATCCGCTACGAGGTGAAGGACGAGGCGACGGCCGACGCTCCCGAGACGGTGTACGTCCGGGCCGAGACCGTGGTCGTGCCCTACAACCTCGCCGAGGGGCGGCCCCGCCGCATCACGGCCGAGGAGCGGCACTTCCTGGAGCAGTACCTCGACGCGCCCGCGGCGGCCGAAGGGCGCCTCGCGGCATGAACGAGCAGCTGCACTTCGCCGACTCCGGGGAGGCGGCGGACCTCGCCGCCTTCCTGGGCCGGCTGGTGCACTACGACCGCGCCGCCGCCGTCCGCCTCCAGGCGCGGGCGGGCGGCGGCGCGCTCGCCGTCTTCGGGCGGCCGCCGTCCTTCGACGTCCTGGCCGTCCGCACGGCACGGCTCGCCGCACCCCTCGACACCCCGCTGGACGTGACCGTGTCCGTCGGCGAGCTGCTGGAGGCGGTCGACGAGACCGGCGCCGGACTCCTCGTCCCCGGACCCGTCACCGGCCCGCCCTGGGCCGGGGTGCTCCCGCCGCGCGGCGGCTGGCAGCCCGTGCCGGGACTGCCCGCGCCCGAGGCGGTACGGGCGGCCGTGGCCGCCGCCGTCGCCGAGTTCCGGGCCCGCGACGAGGCCCTGCCCCCGCAGCACCGCACCCGGTCCGAGCGGGACCGCATCGGCCGCGAGATCTGGTCGCGCACGCTCGGTGACACCGACCTCCCGCTGCGCGCCGTGCACGCCGCCCACTCCCTGGGTTTCCTGCGGCCGGTGCGGGCCACCGTCCCGCCGGCCACCACCCCCGCCGGCACCCCCACACCGGTGGCGCTGTTCGCCTCCGGCGGCTGGCTGCGGCTGGCCACGCCCTACGGCTCCGTCGCCACCCGGCGCCCCGGCCGGACCGGCGGGCTGGGCGCCCTCCAGGTACGGCCGGTCTGAACGCGCGTCCGGGGCGTCCGGGGCGTCCCGGCTAACCCGCGGTGTTGATCATCGAGGCGGCCGCGTAGGTCAGGTACCGCCACAGCTGCGCCTCGTGCGCCGGCGCCAGGCCCAGCTCGTCCACCGCGACCCGCATGTGCCCGAGCCACGCGTCGTGGGCGGCCGCGTCCACCTGGAACGGGGCGTGCCGCATGCGCAGGCGCGGGTGGCCGCGGTGGTCGCTGTACGTCGTCGGACCGCCCCAGTACTGCATCAGGAAGAGCGCGAACCGCTCCTCGGCGGGCCCGAGGTCCTCCTCCGGGTACATCGGACGCAGCAGCGGGTCCCCCGCGACCCCTTGGTAGAAGCGGTGGACCAGACGGCGGAAGGTCTCCTCCCCGCCCACCTGCTCGTAGAAGGTCGTCTCCTGGACCGTGCTCTGCGGATCGTCATTCACCCGACCATCGTCTCAGACGCCCGGACGGAGGACCCCGGTCCTAAGACCACGGATGCCCGCCCGGGCGGGCGAGGGGTCGCACCCGGAAGCCGCCCGCAGCACAGTGGAGACATGGGCACGGGCGGCACGGGCGCTCACGCGTCACGCACTCCACGCGATCCCCGCACACCCCGCACCCCGCCGGGCACCCCGGCGGCACGGGACCTGCGGGCGACCGCGCACGCCGCCCAGGTACGGGAGCTCACCGCCGCGGGCGCGCTGGAGGACCCGGCCTGGCGGGCGGCCTTCGCGGCCGTGCCCCGGCACCTCTTCGTGCCGTACTTCTGGACCGGCCGGGGCGCCGGGCACGAACGGCTGTGGGGCGAGGACCCCGATCCGGAACGGCGGGCCCAATGGCTGCGGGGGGTCTACACGGACGCCCCCCTGGCGACGCGGCTGCGCGACGGCGAGCTGGTCTCCTCCAGCAGCCAGCCCTCCCTGATGGCGAAGATGCTGGAGAGCCTGGAGGTGCGCGACGGGGACGACGTGCTGGAGATCGGCGCGGGGACCGGCTACAACGCCGCGCTGCTGTGCCACCGGCTCGGCGACGAGCACGTCACCACGGTGGACCTCGACGAGGAGATCACCGAGGCGGCGCGGGCCCATCTGGCCCTGCTCGGATACCGGCCGACGGTGGTCACCGGGGACGGCGCGCGGGGCTGCCCCGCCCGAGCCCCCTTCGACCGGATCCTGGTGACCTGCACCCTGCCGCTGATCCCGCACGCCTGGCTGGGCCAGTGCCGGCCGGGGGCGCGGATCCTGGCGCCCCTGTCGACCGGGCTGATCGCCCTCACGGTCCGCGACGCCGACTTCGCCGAGGGCCGGTTCCTGCACACCTCCGCCTACTTCGTCCCGCTGCGCGGGGCCACGGCCTCACCGCTGCCCGCGGGGGCGACGGGGCCGCTGCACGGGGTGCCGTACGAGATGGTGGAGAACGAGCGCTTCCAGTTCCTGCTGATCCTGACCGCGGGCGTGCTGCACCCGCGCGAGGCGCTGGACCTGTGGCGCCGCGAGGGCCGGCCGCCGCGCGAGCGGTTCGGCGTCACCGTCACGGCCGAGGGCCAGTGGTCCTGGCTCGACGATCCCCAGGGGCCCTACGTGTGGCCCCTGGGGGAGGCCGTCGGATAGCGGCTAGCCGCGGCGGACGGTGATGGTGGTCCAGGCCCCCACGTGGACGCGGTCGCCGTCGGCGAGTGGGACCGGGACGTACGGCTGGATCGGTTCCTCACCGCCGTTGATGGTGGTCCCGTTGGTGGAGTTCTGGTCCACCACGGCCCAGCCGCCGTCGGGCTGCTGCACCAGCACGGCGTGCTGGTGGGAGACGCCCGGGTCCTCCGGGGGCACCGACAGGTCGACGTCCGGGGACTCGCCCGTCGAGGCGCGGCGACGGCCGATGGTGATCTGGCCGCCGGAGAGCGGGAGGTGCTGCTCCGGTGAGTACGCGGGCAGGTTGAGCCCGGCCGCCTCGGGGCCGCTGCGCTGCATCATCGCCATGAAGTACGAGCGGTCGGGGCCGATCGTCGCCGTCCAGGAGCCGGTGCCGTTCTGGGGCGGGAAGGGCTGCTGCGCCTGCTGGGGCTGCGGGGGCCGGTACTCGTGCTGCGGCGGAGCGGGCTGCTGGACCGGCTGCTGCGGGTACTCCGGTGGGGGCTGCTGGTAGTGCGGCTGCTGGTACTCCTGGTGCACGGGCTGCGGCTGCGCCGGCTCGGATTGCACCGGCTGCGGCTGCCGCTCGGAGGCGGGCGGCGGCAGCAGCCAGTCGTCCTCGCCCTGGAGCGGTTCGGCGGGGCGGTTGACCCGCGAGGGCCGGGAGCCCTGGTAGTCGAAGTGGTCCTGGGAGTAGACCGGCTGGGGCGGCGCCGGGGGCGGGGGCGGCGGGGTGCCCGTGGCCGTTCCCGCGCCGGCCGCCTGGCCTTGGCCCGAGCCGTGGCCCTGGCCCGCCGCATTGCCCGGGCCGCCGTTCGGGCCGCCGTTCGGACCGGCGTCCGGGGCCGAGGCGTACGAGGTCGCGCTGCGCGTCAGGAAGTTGTACCGGCACTCCTCGCAGAACGGCGCCATGGCCTCGCGCGGGGTCCGGCACTGCGGGCACAGCTCGGCCTGGGCGGTCGGCTCACCCGAGGTGGGAGGGTAGCCGTAGCCGTAGGAGGGCGCCGCGGGGGTGCCCGTAGGGGCAGCCATGCGGTGGCCGCAGACCTCGCACCAGTCGTCGGAGGCGGACTGGTGCCCGTTCGGGCAGGTCGGCATCGCGGCGCTTCCCCCTTCTCCCTGCGTCAAGGCGTCAGGTCTTCTCAGGTCTTCTTCACTCGGACGGTCTGCGTCGAACGCGTTTCAAGGGTCATCTCGTCGGCATCGGCGACCTTCGCCTTCAGCCGCACAGTACCCGCCACGGCATCCACGACATCCACCACCTTCGCCAGCAGTCTGGCAGTGTCCGCGTTCCCGGAGACGCTGGCCAGCTGCACGGCACGACCCAGTTTGGCCGTGGCGCCGTCGACATCACCCATTTTGCGGGCCTCCAGCCCCTGTTGGATAGCCTGCGCGAGCTCCGCCTGCCCTGTGTAGTGCGCCACTTGCGGGCTGATGGCGGTCGAGGCGGCCAGATCGTCGGTCCACACGGCCCGCACCAGACCCTGGGCGAGCGGGGGCCGCGGTTCTCCCGACGGACCGGGCAGCACCAGCGAGGCGCGGGCGGCCAGCATCTCCTGGCCGACCGAGGCACCCGGCACCCGGACGCACACGTGGTACTCGCGGGACTCGTCCCCCCAGGAACCGGTCGGGTAGTCCCCGGCGCGGGGACCCGCCCCGGTGCGGCGGTCCGTGAGGTCCCGCACGGACGGCGAGACCTGCTTGACGTACTGGATCTCCACGCCGACCGGGGTCCACAGGCGCAGCGCGACGTCCGCGACCTCCTTGCCCATGGCGTTCTCCATCATGCGCGTGAAGTCCCCGGCGAGGTGGGCCGGGTCGGCGACGATGTCGGCGGAGCCGAGCAGCGCGTGCGCGATCCCGGTCACCTCCTTCACCTCCCAGTCGGTGCCCACCCCGCGGGCGTCGCAGGTGAAGCGGCCGGCGCAGGCGTCGAGGGTGGCGCGCAGCACGGCCGGTTCCTCGTGCTCGTTGCGGCCGTCGGTGAGCAGGATGCCGTGCCGGATGGTGGCGGTGGACTGCCGCAGCAGGCCGTCGGCCAGCCGGAGCCAGGTGCCGATGGCGGTGCCGCCGCCCGCGCCGAGGCCGCGCAGGGCCTCCTTGGCCCGTGCGCGGGTGTCCGGACCGGCGGTGGCGAGGCGGCCCTGGCCCGGGTAGACCTCCTTCGCCACATGGGTACCGGCGATCACGGCGAAGGCGGTTCCGTCGCGGAGGGTGTCGATCGCGGCGGCGGTGGCCTCGCGCGCGCCGCGCATCTTGTCCGGCGGGTACTCCATCGAGCCGGAGCAGTCCACCATGATCACGACGGCCGCGTCCTGGCCGAGGGCGCGGGTGGCGGTGGCGCCGCCGGTGGAGGTGACGGTCACGATGGCGTGCACGTCCCGCCCGCCCACGGGAAGGAACTCGTTCTGGTACACCTCCACGCTGAAGCGCGGGGCGCTCGGCTTGGCGAAGTTCGCCATCGACAGGACTCCTCGGGGCTGGCTGGGGGAGGGCGGGTCAGGCCTCGGTGCGCGGTTCCGTCTCCGCTCGCGCCGGCGGTTCCGGTTCCGCTTCCGCTTCGGCTTCCTGTGCTGCTTCCGGTTCCGCGGCGAAGGGCACCACGGCGACGGTGATGTTGTCGTGCCCGCCCCCGTCGAGGGCGTGCCCGACCAGCACCTGCGCGCTGTGCAGGGGGCGGGCCGCGGCGTCCGGGGGGAGGATCTGGGCCATGTCCGTCGCGGACTCGGCGTAGTTCCACAGGCCGTCCGTGCAGACCACGACCACGCCGGGGTGGTCCGGCCGGAAGCTGGCGGTGTGCGGGTCGAGGTCGTAGGCGTCGGCCCCGAGCCAGCCGGTGATGGCGTGCGCGCGGACGTCGGCGTACGCCTCGGCCTCGCCCATCAGACCCGCCGCCACCATCTGCGCGGCCCAGGAGTCGTCCTCGGTGAGGCGGCGCGGCAGGGCGGCCCGGTCGTCCGGGACCCAGTAGGCGCGGCTGTCGCCGACCCAGCCGATGGTCAGCACCCCACCGCTGACGACGGCGCCGACCAGGGTGCAGGCCGGGGCGTTCTGCGCGCCGGGGGTCTCCGGGGCGAGGGCGTTCACGGCGGCGGCCGCCGCCAGGATCGCCCCGTGCATGGCCTCCGACGGGTGGGCGCCGCGGGGGAGGGCGTCGAGCAGGGACTCGTTGGCGGCGCCGGCGGCCGCCGCCGACGCCTCGTCGGGGCGGCTCGCGGAGGACACCCCGTCGCAGACGATGGCCACGGTGGCGGCGGAGCCGTCGGGCAGCGCGGTGGCCGCGACGGCGAAGGAGTCCTCGTTGCGGTGGTGGCGCAGTCCGCGGTCGCTGACCGCGGCGACGCTGCAGAGCTCCTCCTCCAGGTGGTCGCGCTCGCGGGGCTGTGCGTGGCCGCAGTGCTCGCAGTACCCGTCGGTGTCCACGTGCCCGGCCCGGCAGGCGACGCAGGTCTTCCCGCCGTCCCCCTGAGGGGCGCCCGCGTACGGGTCCTCGGGCGCGGGCGGCCCCTGCGGGGCGGCGGCGTACGGCTCCTCGGGCGCGGGCCGGCCCCAGGGCGTCCCCCCGGGGGGCGTTCCGGTCCCGCCGGGGAGGTCGTGGCGGACGGGATCCGCGCCGTACGGGGTCTCGTGCCCGGAGCCGGCGGAACCCCACGCGCCGCCGCCGGGCAGTGCGGAGGCGTCCCCGGCCAGGGTCGGGGCGTGTTCGTCGGTGCTGCCCCATCCGGGCGCGGGCACCCCGGAGGAGCCGGAGTGCGCGGCGGTGTCCCCGGCCGGGACCCCGCCCGCCGACGCCGGGGCCGACACCAGGGCGGCCCCGGCTCCGTCCCTGTCACCGGCTCCGGCCACCGGGGTGACCGGGAGGGTCGGCGTCGGATCCGGGTCAGGAGGCGGCGAGGAGAGGGCGTATCCGCACACGCCGCAGAAACGGTCCCCCTCTTCGAGGGGCTCCGCGCAGCCGGGGCAGCCCGACAGCCGATGCATCGACATCAATCACACCCACGTCCGGGGTCGGAAACGGTTTGCCCGCTCCACCAGTTCGATCCTCTCCTCGCCCCGCTGCGCCAGCCGGGCGAGGACGCGGTAAGAGCGCTCCAGGCCGAAGCGCAGTCCCCGCTCGTCCAGTTGACTGCCGAGCAGCGAGGTCCGGCCGGGGTCGGCACCCCGGCTACCCGACAGTACCCAGTCCAGGGCCGAGCCCAGAACCTCCGTCACCAGCCGCTCGTGCCGCTCCGGATCCAGCCCGAACCGGCGCAGCGCCTCCACCTGGTCCGACGCGGCCGAGAGATCGGCCAGCAGGGCCTCGTGAGGCGACCGGTCGCGCAGGCGTGCCCGTACGGCCGCCACCCGTGCGGCGGTGTAGTGGATCGAGGCCTCCGGCACGGACTCCAGGGTGAGCACCGCCGCCGCCCGGTCCCCGGCGGCCAGTTGCACCCGGGCCAGCCCGAAGGCCGCGCTGACGAACCCCGGATCGGTGATCCAGACCAGCCGGTAGTACTCGGCGGCGTTGTCCAGTTGGCCCAGCACCTCCGCGCACAGCCCGAGGGCCAGCTTCGGGGCGGGCTCGCCGGGGAAGGCGTCGTAGATGGCGTCGAAGGACAGGGCCGCTATCTCGTCGTCGCCGGTGGCCAGCGAGGAGATCCCGCGGGCCCACACCACCCGCCAGTCGTCCGGGTGCCGCTCCTCCAGTTCGGTCAGGGCCTCTCCGGCGACGGCCAGTTCGCCCAGTTCGAGCCGGGCGCGCAGCTCGCGCAGCCGCAGCTCGGCGGAGTCGGCCGGGGCCGAGCCGAGCGCGCCCAGCAGGTCGGCCGGGGCGGAGGCGAGGAGTCCGGCCAGGAAACCGGCGTTCGGGTCGGCCGGGTCCACCAGAGGCACCGGCAGGGCCAGCGCGGTGTCGTGCGCGTCGAGCGGGGCGGGCCCGGTCGCCGCGGCCGGTGCGGCCGCCGCGGCCCGCCCGGCCCCGACCCCCGACGGAAGCGGAACCGGAACCGGAAGCGGGTCCGGCACCGCGCTCCCGCGGCGGGGCGTCGGCACCCCGGCGCCCGCCACGTGCGTGGCGGTGGTGCCGAGCGCGGGCACGCTCCCGGCTCCGGACGCCGTCACCGGGGCGGGCGCGGAACCCCCGGCCCCGGACGGCCCCGGCACACCCGCGCCGGCCGCCCCGGCCCCCGCAGACCCGCCCGGAGACGGAAGCGGAGCCGGCCCGGGAACCGCCGCCACCGCCCGGCTCCGGCGCCCCCAGACGCGGCGCGGGATCTCCCGCACGCCCAGCCGGGACACCTCCGCCCCGTCCGCGTCGGCGTACAACCGGGTGTCGGGCACCCGCAGTTCCGGCCCGAACAGGGTCGACGGCTGCGGCCGCGGCCGCCCCGTCTGGAGCGCGACCACCTCCCGCAGCACACCCGTCAGCTGGTCCGCCATCTCCTGCGCGGAGGCGAACCGCCGCCCCGGATCCGGGTCGGTCGCCCGCACGAGCAGCCGGTAGAAGGACTCGTACCGGCCGAAGACCTCGATGTGCTCCGGGTCCGGCAGCGAGTCCACGAACACGTTCGTGTAGCCCTGGAAGTCGAAGGTCAGCACCGCCAGGGTGCGCGCCACCGTGTACAGGTCCGAGGCCACCGAGGGGCCCAGCTCCGCCACCTCGGGCGCCTGGTAGCCCACCGTGCCGTAGATCGCGGACTCGTCGTCGTCCATCCGCCGGACCGCGCCCATGTCGATCAGCTTCAGCTGGTCCTGCTGCTGGATGGCGTTGTCGACCTTGAAGTCGCAGTACAGCAGGTTCCTGCTGTGCAGGTGGCCGAGGGCCTCCAGCGCCTCGATCCCGTACGCGCACGCCTGTTCCACCGGCAGCGGGTCCCGCCGTCCGTCGGGCCGGCGCCGCTCGTTCGCGATCTCCTTCAGCGACTTGCCGCCCACGTACTCCATGACGATGTACCCGTCGAGCGAACCCGTCCGCTGGTCCAGGTGCTCCACGAAGTTGTAGATCCGCACGATGTTGGAGTGCTCGATCTCCGCCAGGAAGCGCCGTTCGGAGATCGCCGCCTCCATCGCGTCCTGGTCGCCGGTGTCCAGCAGGCCCTTGAGGACCACCCACCGGTTCGAGACCGCCCGGTCCACCGCCAGGTAGACCCAGCCCAGGCCGCCGTGTGCCAGACAGCCCGCCACCTCGTACTGGCCGTGCACCACGTCACCGGCACGCAGCTTCGGCACGAAGGAGTACGGGTGCCCGCACTTGGTGCAGAACCCCTCCGTCCGGCCCGGCCGGTCGCCGCGCGCGCGGCCCACCGGCGCCCCGCAGTCCGAACGCGAGCAGAACCGCTTGCGCTCCGGCACCTCCGGGTTCTCCAGCACGGCCGCCGAAGGATCAGGACGCGGCACCTCCGGCATGGTGACCAGCCCGGCGCCCAGCCGGCCGCGCCCCGAGGACGGGGCGGAGGAGCCCGAACTGCGCACCGACACCGAACGGGTGGACGCGGCCCCCGGCAGGGACCGCGAGAGCCGCCCCGACACCGAACGGCGCGAGGACGAGGAGCGAGAGGACCGCGAGGAACGCGCCGACGCCGAGGAGCGGGCCGAACCGCGCGAGCCCGCCGACCCCCGGGAATCCCCGTGCCGGGCGGCGCTCGTCATCCCCGTCGGCGGCGACACCAGCTCTTCCGCGCCCGCCGCGACCGCGCCGACCGGCGCGAGCCCGCAGGTGTCGCAGTAGACCTCCCCGCCGCCCATGTCCTCGTACGTCCCCGGGCAGCCGGGACGCACGCACGGCGTTCCGATCAGGCTCACGCGTCCTCCTCCCCCGGCCCGGCGGGCCGGTGGTCCTCCGGCAGGGGCTGCCTCGGCACCAGTGTCTCGGCCGTCGCCCTCTGGTAGCGCAGGACGGCCTGCTCGGCGGCGCGCAGGTCGCACGGCGCGCTCCACAGCATCCGCCGTGCCGTGTCGTACCGCTCGATCAGAAGCGGGTCCTCCGCCATGCCGTGCCGGGCCACCTTCGCCTTGTACGCGTCCAGCCGACCGCGCAGTTCCGCCCGCACCGCCAGCGGCGCCGTCACCGCGGTCAACGATGCGCGGGCCCGTTGGAGTTCCTCCTCGGCCCGGTCCTCCAGGGAGTCCAGCAGGGGCGACAGCCGGTGCCACTGGGACCGCCGCCGGTACTCGGCCGCCGCCGCCAACTGCTCCTGCAGGGCCGTCGGCGGACCGCTGACCGCCGGGACCTCGGACGCCGCGATCTTCGCCAGCACCTCGCCGCGCGCCGTCCGCGCCTCCGCCAGGGTCCGGTCGGCCCGCGAGAGCACGTCCCGCACACCGATCAGCCGCGCCTCCGCGTCCTGCCGCACGGTCAGCACCGCCTCCACCTCACGGCGTACGTCGTCCAGCGCGCGGGCCGCCCGGTCGTAACGGCCGGTGTCGGGCCGGCCACCGCCGGGGGCGGAGCTCCCCGCCACCGGGATCCAGAACCCCAGCGGGTCCGCGATCACCCGCGCGCGCAGCTCCGCCAGCTCGGCGGTGATCTCCTCCAGGTCGTCCCCCGAAGGGTGTTCGCCCGGCCGCACCCCCACCGAGTGCGCGAGCGCGCGCGTGCGGTGCAGTTCTGCACCGAGCAGGTCGATCCGGGCGGGCAGCGCCGACCACACCGAGTCGGCGGCGACCACCACGTCCAGCGAGCCGGCGTACAGCTCGTTCATCCGGGCCACCAGCTCGGCCAGCGAGAACCGCTCCGTGAGCGCGGCGCCCCCGGCTCCGGCCCCGGCGATCACCACCCCGGGACCGCGCAGCCTCTCGGTCAGCTCGGCGAGGTCCTCCCGGGTGGGCCAGCGGCGCCGCTCGCGGATCTCGCGCGCGGCGGCCAGCGCCCCGCTGTAGGCGTCGAAGTACGTCCACAGCCGGGTGACCGCCGCGTCGGCGGCGGCCCAGCGCTCCTCGGTGACCCCGCTCAGCGCGGCGCCCTCCAGCAGCCGGCGGCCGGCGTGGTCCTGGAGCGCGAGCAGCGAGGTCTCCACCGCTTCGTGCTCCGCGCCCAGCCGCGCCAGCGCGCGGTCGACTTCGTCCCGGTCCATCACGTCCCGCCCCGTCCCCGGATGGCTCGCGTACCGCTTCGATTCCGACACCGGCCTCAGCCGTTCCGGTACTTGGGCGCGGGCGGCTGGGCCGGGCTCGGCAGCACGTTCTCGAAGTGCTTGCGGTAGGAGGTCACCCAGGGGCTCTGCTCGCCGCCCGCGCGGTAGTTCTCCAGCACCTTGTTGACCCGGCGCACCAGGTCGGAGGCGTCCTTGTTCATCGCCACCCCGTAGAACTCGCGGGTGAAGGGCGCGCCGACCAGCTGCACCGACGGGTCCTGCGCCGCCTGGCCGGCGGCCAGGGCGTTGTCCGTGATGATGCCGTCCACCTCGCCCAGCTGCAGCCGCACCAGGCAGTCCAGCTGGTTGGGCACGGACACCGGCAGCGCGCCGTACGACTTGGTCTTGAGCGCCGCCTCCGCCGTGGAACCGGCGGCGGTGCAGATCCGGCGGCCCTCCAGCGAGGCGTCGTAGCCGGTGATGTGCGAACCCTTGGGGGCCAGCACCTGCTGCCCGGCCTCGAAGTAGGCCGTGGAGAAGGCCACGTCCTCCAGCCGCTTGCAGTTGATCGTCATGGTCCGCACGACGATGTCGACACGGCCCTCCTGGAGCGCCGGGATGCGCTGGCTGGTGGGGATGGCCCGGTAGATGACCGCGTCCTCCCTGCCCAGGATGTCCTTGGCTATGGCCTTGACCAGGTCGATGTCGAAGCCGTCGAGGTGGCCGTCCGGATTGCGGTACCCCCACTTGAAGCTGTTCTGGTCCACACCCGCCACCAGCTTGCCCGCCTTGCGGATCCGCTCGATCGTCGGACCGTCCAGACCGGACGGGGCCAGGCTGGCCTCCGGGTCCTGGCAGGTGTCGGCGGGGGCGAAGGGGGCCGCCGCCATCGTGGCCGGATCCTGGACCGCGGTACGGTGCGCCGTGCCCGGCGAGGTCCTGGCCAGCGGCAGCAGCACCGCAGCCGCCGTCACCGCGCAGGCGGCGGCCATCGCGCTCACCCCGCCCCAGCCGCGCAGCCGGTGCACGGCCCGCCGGGGCCGGACCGCCCCGGGCGCTCCGGCCCCGGAGGGTGCCCCGGCCGTGGCCGACGCCGCCTCGTGCCCCGCCCGTGTCCGCCGTATCCGCATCGATCTCACCTGTACTCCGAAAGCCTGCGACCGATGCCGAGGAGGGCGGCGGCCGCGCCGACGGCCGCCAGCGCCGCCGAGCCCGTGATCAGCCCGCCCAGTGCGCCGAGCCCGCCCCGGGCGGCTCGGGTGAACTGGTTCTGCTCGTGGGCCACGGCCCGTTCCAGGGAGGCGTCCACCGTGTCGAACGAGGCCCCGCTGCTGTCCGGGTGCCGCTCGTCCCCGATGACCTGGGGAAGGGCGAGCTCGTAGTCGCCCTTCATGTCCGATTCCCGGGCCGCCGCGTGCCGCTGCTTCCACTGCGCCACACCGGCCACGGCCTGCGAGACGGGCTCACGGCCGCTCGTGTCGTCGGCCAGGCGCAGGGCCCGCGCCAGCCCCTCGTCGAGCTGCTTCATGTTCTTCTCGTAGTCCACGTCGTACTTGTCGGACTTCTTGTCCGCGGCCAGTACGGCGCCCCGCGCGATCAGCGTCAGGTTCTCGTTGGCCCGCGCCTGGAGCGAGGCGATCCGCGCGTCGTTGAGCACCTTCAGCGACTCCTGGCCGTCGGTCCGCGCCTCGCTCAGACCCGACCGGGCGAGCGTCTGGCCGACCGTCAGCCACAGCAGCACGACGGCGGCGGCGGCCGTCGCGGCGAGCAGCCCGTGGTTGAAGACCCGGTGGGTGTGCAGGTAGTTGCGGCGCTGGGCCCACACCAGGGCGGCGAGGGCCAGCAGCCCCGCACCGGTCGAGGCCAGGGGCCAGGAGCGGGCCTCGTCGTAGTCCGTGTAGAGCCGGCCGGTCTCCGCCTCGTACAGGCGCTGTGCGGCGGGCAGCAGGACCGTGCTCATCTGCTCGTTGGCGTAGCGCAGGTAGGCGCCGCCGAGCGGCAGGCCCTGCCGGTTGGTCGCGCGGGCCTGCTCGATCAGGCCCGTGTAGCGGGGCAGCTGCTCGCCGAGGAGGGCGATCTCCTTGCGGGAGTCCCCGCCGGCGCCGGTGTTCGCGGCGGCGCTCACCAGCAGCCGCGAGGCGTTGGCGATGTCCTTCTCGTAGCGCAGGCGCACTTCGCGCGGCTCCTGGGCGCCCGCCAGGAAGCCGCTGGAGGAGGCCGTGTCGGCGTCCGCGAGGGAGCGGTAGATGCTCGCCGCGTCCGCGCTCAGCGGCTGACTGCGGCCCACCACGTCGTCCGCGGCGGTGACCCGGCCGGAGACCTCCCAGACCGCGACCGTGCCGAACAGGACGACCAGGGCGGCCAGCACCGCGCCGATGATCCGCAGGCGGCCCGGCTCGGTCGTGGCCGCGGCGCGCAGCCGCTCCACGCCCTCCGCCCAGGCGGTGCTCCGCCCCGGCGGCCCCGCCGGCGCGGGCGGTCCCGCGTCCGGCCCGGCGGGCAGCCCGGAGGCGGCGCTCCCGGGCGCGGCCGCGCGTGTCGTGATGGCCACCGTGACCTCCCCCTCGGTCCTCTGCTCCGGAGCAGTATGGCCGTAGTGGCGCCCGACCACAGCACCCGGAGCCCGATCTTGGGCGATCCGACGCCCCCGTGCGCCCCCTGCCGCCCCCGCGGCTTCCCGTCCCCCTTCCCCCTCAATACGCCGCGCCACGCCCTGCGGTTCCCGACTCGCCCGCCCGGGAGGCGGGTTCACCCGAAGTGGGCACGGAGCTTCGCGTGGGCCTCCGGCGGGGCGTCGACGGCGTCCAGGCCGAGGAGGGCGGCGCCCAGGACCGGCGGGGCCGTCACCACGGAGAGCCGGGCCAGCGGGGCCCGGGCGGCGAGGAGTTCCCCGATCCGGTCGTTGAGCTGCGGGTGCCGGGCCGCGAGGACGCTGCCGCCCAGCAGCACCGGCGCCTCCTCCCGCAGCAGGCCCAGCCGCTCCAGCGCCACCGCGGCCAGCGCCACCACCTCGCCGGCCTGCCGTTCCACGATCGCCGAGGCCACCGGGTCGCCCCCGGCGGCCACCGCGAACAGGACCGGTACCAGTTCGTGCATGCGCCCGCGGGCCACCGCGTCCAGGTGGAGGGCCTCGATCAGCGCGGCCATCGAGGCCAGCCCGAAGTGCGCGGGCAGGGCCTCCGCGAGGAGGGTGGGGCCCCCGCGTCCGTCCTCGGCCCGCGCGGCCCACCACATGGCGTCCTCCGCCAGGCCGCCCCCGCCGCCCCAGTCGCCGGAGATCACCCCGAGGGCGGGGAAGCGGGCGGTCCGGCCGTCGGGCAGCATCCCGACGCAGTTGATCCCCGCCCCGCACACCACCGCGACCCCGCGCGGCAGGTCCGCGCCGGACAGTCCCGCCCGCAGGATCGCGAAGGTGTCGTTGCGCACCTCGGTCCGCCTGCCCCAGCCCCGCGCGCCGACCGCGGCGGTGAGCTGCCGTTCCTCCACCGGGAGGTCGGCGTTGGCCAGGCAGGCCGAGACGAGGTCGGCGCAGGGCGCGCCGGGCCGCAGCCCGGCGGCCCCGGCGGCCTCCGCGACGGCCTGCGCGAGCACGTCCACGGCCGCCTCGATCCCGACCCGGGGCGGCTGGAAGCCCCCCGCGCGCCCGGTGCCGAGGACGGTGCCGTCGGCGCCGATCAGGGCCACGTCGGTCTTGCTGTTGCCCGCGTCGATGGCGAGGACGGCCGCCGAGGGGCCGGTCGCGCCGGTCGCGCCGGTCACGCCCATGGCAGGTGCTCCTTGTTGTGTGCGAGCAGCCGGTCGGTCAGCCCCTCGGCGAGGTCGTACTGCCCGACCAGCGGATGCGCGAGGAGCGCCTTGAAGACCCGTTCGCGTCCGCCGCGCAGCGCCGCGTCGAGCGCGAGGTCCTCGTACGCGCTCACGTGCGCGGTCAGTCCGGCGAACAGGGGGTCCGGGCGGGGCACCGGCAGCGGCGCGGGACCGGAGCCGTCGACGCGGGCCTGGACCTCGATGACGGCGTCGTCGGGCAGGAAGGGCAGGGTGCCGTCGTTGCGGGTGTTGACCACCTGCACGGACGGGCCGCCGTCGCCCAGCAGGGCCGCGGCCAGGTCCACGGCGGCCTCCGAGTAGAACGCGCCGCCCCGCTTGGCCAGCAGCGCGGGCTTCTCGTCGAGCGCGGGGTCCCCGTACAGGGCGAGGAGTTCCTTCTCCATCGCGGCGACCTCGGCGGCCCGGGAGGGCTTCTCGCCCAGTTCCCGGACCACCTCGTCGTGGGCGTAGAAGTAGCGCAGGTAGTACGAGGGCACGACGCCGAGCCGGTCCAGGAGGGCGCGCGGCAGGCGCAGGTCGGCGGCGACCGCGTCGCCGTGCGCGGCCAGCAGCCGGGGCAGCACGTCGGTGCCGTCGGGGCCGCCGAGGCGCACCCCCGTCTCCCAGGTGAGGTGGTTGAGCCCGACGTGGTCGAGGTGGACCTCGGCGGGGGCCACGTCCAGCAGCGCGGCGAACTTCCGCTGGAGACCGATGGCGACGTTGCACAGTCCGACCGCCTTGTGGCCGGCCCCGAGCAGGGCCCGGGTGACGATCCCGACGGGGTTGGTGAAGTCGATGATCCAGGCGTCGGGGGCGCTCCGGCGGACCCGTTCGGCGATGTCCAGCACCACGGGGACGGTGCGCAGGGCCTTGGCCAGGCCGCCGGCGCCGGTGGTCTCCTGGCCGACGCAGCCGCACTCCAGCGGCCAGGTCTCGTCCCGGAGCCGGGCGGCCTGCCCGCCGACGCGCAGTTGCAGCAGGACCGCGTCGGCCCCGGCGACCCCGGCGTCGAGGTCGCAGGTGGTGGTGACGACGCCCGGGTGGCCCTGGCGGGCGAGGATCCGCCGGGCCAGGCCGCCGATCAGCTCCAGTCGTTCGGTGGCGGGGTCGATGAGCACCAGTTCGGTGACCGGCAGGGTGTCGCGCATGCGCGCGAAGCCGTCGATCAGTTCGGGCGTGTAGGTGGAACCGCCGCCCACCACTGCGAGTTTCATCGGGCCTAGCCTTTCACTCCGGTCAGGGTGACGCCTTCGACGAACGCCTTCTGGGCGAAGAAGAAGAGGACGATCACCGGGGCCATGACGAGCACGGTCGCCGCCATGGTGAGGTTCCAGTTGGTCTGGTGCGCGCCCTTGAAGGACTCCAGGCCGTAGCTGAGGGTCCAGGCGGCCGGGTTGTCGGAGGCGTAGATCTGCGGGCCGAAGTAGTCGTTCCAGGCGTAGAAGAACTGGAACAGCGCGACGGCGGCGATGCCCGGCTTGGCCATGGGCAGCACCACGCGCAGCAGGGTGCGCAGCTCGCCGCAGCCGTCGACCCGGGCGGCGTCGAGGTATTCGTCGGGGATGGTGAGCAGGAACTGGCGGAGCAGGAAGATGGAGAAGGCGTCGCCGAAGGCCATCGGGACGATCAGCGGCCACAGGGTGCCGGTGAGGTCGAGCTGCCTGGCCCAGAAGAGGTACATCGGGATGACGACCACCTGCGGCGGCAGCATCATCATGGCGATCACCAGCAGCAGCGCGAGCCGCCTGCCGCGGAAGCGGAACTTGGCGAGGGCGTAGGCGACGGGCAGCGAGGAGACCACGGTGAGCAGGGTGCCCAGGCCCGCGTACAGGAGGGTGTTGCGCCACCAGGTGAGGAACCCGGGGGTGTTCCAGACCTTGGCGTAGTTGCCCCACTCCCAGGTGCGCGGCCACAGGTCGCGGGTGAGCGTCTGGTGGTCGCTCATCAGGGAGGTGAGGAAGAGGAAGACGAAGGGGAGGACGAAGAACAGGGCGGCGGCCACGCCGAGGGCGTGGACGGCGATCCAGTTCAGGACGGCCCTGCGGGTCTGCGGCCGGGCCGGCGGCGCCGGCTCGTCGGCGGGCGGCCGGGTGCGGGGGGCCTTCTCGGTCAGGGTCATCTCAGTCACCGGCTCCGATCAGTCCGCCACGGCGGCGCATCAGGAGCGCGGTGAAGGCCATGGAGAGGGCGAACAGCACCAGGGCGACGACGCAGGCGGCTCCGTAGTCGAAGCGCTGGAAGCCGACGTTGTAGACGAGCTGGGGCAGGGTCAGGGTGGACTTGTCGGGGTAGCCCGGTTCGAACTGCTGGCCCGAGCCGCCGATGACACCGGCGGCCACCTTTCCGGCGACCAGCGGCTGCGTGTAGTACTGCATGGCCTGGATGACCCCGGTGACCACGGCGAACAGGACGATCGGGGAGATGTTCGGCAGGGTGATGTGCCGGAAGCGGGCCCAGGCGCCGGCCCCGTCGAGCTCGGCGGCCTCGTACTGCTCCTTCGGTACGTCGAGCAGCGCGGCCATGAAGATCACCATCAGGTCGCCGACCCCCCACAGCGCGAGGGCGGTGAGCGCGGGCTTGGACCAGGAGGCGTCGGTGAACCAGCCGGGCGTCGGCAGCCCCATGCCGTCGAGCAGGGTGTTGACGGGGCCGGTGCCGGGGTTGAGGAGGAAGACGAAGGCGAGGGTCGCGGCCACCGGCGGGGCCAGGTAGGGCAGGTAGAACAGGGTGCGGAAGATCCCCGCCCCGGTCTTGATCTTCGTGATGAGCAGGCCGACGCCGAGGCCGAAGACGACCCGGCAGCTCACCATGACGACCACCAGCCAGAGCGTGTTGCGCATGGCCGGCCAGAAGAGCGGATAGTCGGTGAAGACGTAGCTCCAGTTGGCCAGGCCGTTGAAGACGGGCGGGCGGAAGCCGTCGTAGCGGGTGAAGGAGAAGTACACGGTCGACAGCAGCGGGTAGGCGAAGAAGACGGCGAAGCCGATCAGCCAGGGCGACATGAACGCGGCGGTCCGCAGGGCCGCCCGGCGCCGCTTGGCCCGCGGGGTGTACGGGGCCACCGGGCTACTTCGCCTTCGCGATGTCGGTGTCGATCTGCCGGTCGGTGGCGGCGAGACCGGCCTGGAGGTCGGGCACGTCGCCCTTCTCGAACCGGTACGCGAAGTCCTGGAGGGTCAGCTGGTAGGTGCCGCCGTCCGGCTGGGCCGGGGTGGTGTTCGACTTCGAGTTCCCGGCGATGTCGAGGAAGGTCTTCAGCTCGGGGGTCACCTTGAGGTCCGGGGACTGCAGGGCGGCCAGCGTGGAGGGCAGGTTGTGGATGGAGTTGGCGAAGGCGACGACGGCCGCGGTGTCGGTGGTCATGTACTTCACCAGCTCCCAGGCGGCGTTCTGCTTGCGGCTCGCCGAGGAGATGCCCATGATCGTGCCGGAGAGGTAGCCCTTGCCGTAGTCGCCCACCTGGTCGTCCGGTACGGGCAGCGGGGCGGTGCCGATCTCGAAGCCGACCCCGGCCTCCTTGGCCATGGCGGCGCGCCATTCGCCGTCGATCTGCATGGCCACCTGGCCCTTGTTGAAGGGGTGTGCGGTGCTCCATTCGTCACCGAAGCCGGCGCGGAACCTCTCCAGCTTCTCGTAGCCCCCGAGCTGGGCGATCAGGTCCTTCTGGGCGGTCAGCATCTTCGCGAAGGCCGGGTCCTTCGCGAGGTTGGAGCTGCCGTCGGCGGCGAAGTAGGTGGGGCTCCACTGCGCGGCCAGGCGCATCGGGGTGGTCTCGTAGCCGTGGAAGGTGGGCATCACGCCGAGCTGGTCGTAGGAGTCCCCGTTGGGCTTGGTCAGCTTCCGGGCGTCCTCGACGAACTGGCTCCAGGTCACCGGGGGGGCGGTGATCCCCGCGTCCGCGAAGGCGGTCTTGTTGTAGACGAGGCCGTAGGCGTCGTGCAGCAGCGGGAGCGCGCACTGGTTGCCCTTGAACTGGGTGTATTCCAGCAGGATCTTGGGGAAGACCTTCGTCTTGTCGACGCCGGACTTGTCGAGGAAGGGGTTCAGGTCGGCGAAGGCGCCGGAGTTGCAGAACTTGCCGACGCTGTCGGTGCTGAAGGAGGAGACCACGTCGGGGGACTTGTCCCCGCCCGCGCGCAGCGCCTGGTTGACCTTGTCGTCGGTCATGTCGCCGGTGACCTCGACCTTGATGTTCGGGTGCGCCTTCTCGAAGCGGGCGATGTTCTCCTCGATCGCCTTCACCTCGGAGGGCGCGGCCCAGCCGTGCCAGAACTTCAGGGTGACGTCCGCCTTCGGGTCGTCGGAGGCGGTGCCGGCGCTCTGTCCCGTACAGGAGGTGGCGAGTACGGAGAGGGCGGCCAGGGCGGTGGCCGCGGTGGTCAGTCGTCGTCCGGTTCTGGGCATGACGGTGCTCGCTCTCTGGGGGAGGAACTTCCGGTGGGATTGCCGGTGAGGGGGGTGCGGGGGCGGGTGCGGGTGCGGGGTCAGCGGGAGGTGTCGAAGACTTCCTCGCGGGTGGCGGCCAGGGCGCTCTCCAGCGCGCCGCGCAGGACGGGCCGTTCGTGCACCTCGCCGGCGACCAGCCGGGGCCGGGAGGGGGCGAGTTCGGCGAGCTCGTCCCGCAGGAGGGTGCGCAGGGGGTCGCCGCCCGCGCTGATCGCGGCCCCG
Organism: Streptomyces sp. M-16; assembly: GCF_052114405.1. Lineage (NCBI taxonomy): Bacteria > Bacillati > Actinomycetota > Actinomycetes > Kitasatosporales > Streptomycetaceae > Streptomyces > Streptomyces sp. M-16. The sequence goes on from NZ_JBFRER010000013.1 coordinate 68,241, forward strand.
GACAGGACCACGAGCTCCGGGTCGAGGACGGCGACCATCGAGGCGAGTCCGGTGGCGAGGACGGTCGCGTAGGACCGCAGGAAGTCCAGGTGGGGCCCCTCGGGTTCGGCGGCGGCCCGCCGCAGCAGGGCCACCGCGGCGGCCACCTGCGGTCCCGGCGCGGCGGGGCCGGTTCCGGTCCCCGCGCCGGGCACCTCGGGGACCGCGACGCCGTGTTCGCGGGCGAGGCGGGGCAGTACCTGGGCACCGGCCAGCTCCTGGTAGCCACCGGAGTTGACCCGGGTGACCTGCCGGACCAGGGGGTGTCCGGGGACGGGCAGGAAGCCGACCTCGCCGGCGCCTCCGGTCCAGCCGCGGTGCAGCCGGCCGCCGAGCACCAGGGCGGCGCCGAGGCCCTCCTCGTTCCAGAGCAGGACGAAGTCCTCGTGGCCGCGGGCCGCGCCGAGGCGCTGCTCGGCGACGGCGGCGAGGTTCACGTCGTTCTCGTACTCGACCGGCATGGGCAGGGCCGCGGCCAGTTCGTCGAGCAGGGTGGGGGAGTGCCAGCCGGGGAGGTGGCTGGCGTAGCGCAGCCGGCCGGTCTGCGGGTCGAAGGCGCCCGGGGTGGCGATGACGAGGCGGTGCAGGTCCTCGCGGTGGAGTCCGGCGGCCGCGACGGCTCCGTCGAGGGCCGCGGTGACCTGTGCGACGGCTTCGGCGCCCTCGGCGTAGGGCAGCTCGAAGCAGCCGACGACGGTGCCGCTCAGATCGGCGACGGCCGCGACCACCCCCTCGGGGGTCACGTCGAGCCCGCCGACGTGGGCGGCGCGGGCGTTGAGGGCGTAGAGCTGGGCGTTCGGCCCGGGGCGGCCGCCGTCGGTGCCGGTGGCCACGACCAGCCCGGCGGCCTCCAGACGGGCGAGCAACTGCGAGGCGGTGGGCTTGGACAGGCCGGTCAGGTGCCCGATCCGGGTCCGGGAGAGCGGGCCGTGCGTCAGCAGCAGCTCCAGGGCGGCGCGGTCGTTCATGGCGCGCAGCAGGCTGGGGGTTCCGGGCGTGGCGGCGGGCATGGGGCTGGGTCTCCCTCACCGAGGTGAACTGTTAGGTAAGTTTCCTATTGGCGTCTGAGCCGTGTCAATGGCGGTGCCGGGTGCGGTGCAGCGGGCCGTGCGGGGGGCGGTGCAGGGGGGTGTGCCGGACCGGGGGGTGCAGACGCCGCTGCCCCGCCGGTGGGGACCGGCGGGGCAGCGGGTGGAGCGCGAGGGGCCTCCGGGGCTACTTGGAGATCCGGGGGTTGCCGGGCGAGGCCGGCGCCGGGATCGGGGTGGTGGCCATGGACTGCGGGGAGGAGGGGTTGGCCAGCGCCGAGGGCGGGGCGACGGAGGCGGCCGGGTCCGGGCTCTCCTCCGGCTCGGAGGAGTCCGGCAGACCGCCGATGATCCGGATGCCCGCGGCGTCGAAGGCCTCCTTGATCCGCCAGCGCAGCTCGCGCTCCACGGCGAACTGCTGGCCCGGCATGGTCTTCGCCGACACCTTCACCGTCATCGAGGCCAGCAGCACCTCGTCCAGGCCCAGCACCTCCACCGGCCCCCACAAGCGCTCGTCCCACGGGGACTCCTTCGCCAGGGAGTCCGCGACACCCTGGACCACCCGGCGGATGTGCGCGAGGTTCTCCGTGGGCTTGACCTGCACGGCCACGCCGGCGGTGGCCCAGCCCTGGCTGAGGTTGCCGATCCGCTTGATCTCGCCGTTGCGGACGTACCAGATCTCACCGTTGTCGCCGCGCAGCTTCGTCACGCGCAGTCCGACCTCGATCACCTCGCCGGAGGCCACCCCGGCGTCGATCTTGTCGCCGACGCCGTACTGGTCCTCCATGATCATGAACACGCCGGAGAGGAAGTCCGTCACCAGGTTGCGGGCACCGAAACCGATCGCGACACCCGCCACACCGGCGCTCGCCAGCAGCGGGGCCAGGTCGATCTTCAGGGCGGCCAGTACCATCAGCGCCGCCGTGCCGAGGATCAGGAACGAGGCCACCGACCGCAGTACCGAACCGATCGCCTCGGACCGCTGGCGCCGCCGCTCGGCATTGACCAGCAGCCCGCCCAGCGCGGTGCCCTCGACGGCCTCGGCGCTGGTGTTCATCCGGCTTATGAGCTTGGTCAGGGCCTTGCGGACCACCGAACGCAGCAGCGCCGCTATCACGACGATCAGCAGAATGCGCAGGCCGATGCTCAGCCAGGTGGCCCAGTTCTCCTCGATGAAGCTCGCGGCGTTGGTCACGCTCTCGGCGGCGTCGTCGGTGGTGTTCGCTGCCAACGGGAGCAGGGTGGCGGGCGAGGGCACGGCGGGGAACCTCCAGGCATAGCGGTCTGCCCGCGGGACGTGGGTGCGGGACAGACCAACCACACTAACGGGGCACGGGCCCGACGCCGTTGTCGTGTTCGAGGGAGAGCCCCGACTCGCCGGGGGATGACAGGGGGTGTGGTCGAAAACACCTCGGACCCGTTACGGGCGCGTGGTGGCGCTTCGACCAGCCGTAAGGGGAAACTGGAGAGCAGATCGTCCCGGCGCGAGCCACGCGCCGCCGGCGTACAAGGAGGCAGTCCGTGCCGCACGTCCTGGTCCTCAACGCGTCGTACGAGCCCCTCGGCGTCGTACCGCTCCGCCGCGCGCTCGTCCTCGTCCTGGAGAACAAAGCGGTCTCCCTGGAAGAATCGGGCGCCTTTCTGCACAGCGCGACGAGAGCCGTCCCCGCTCCCAGCGTGGTCCGGCTCAAGCGCTTCGTGCGGGTCCCCTACCGGGGGCCCGTTCCACTCACCCGCCGCGCGCTCTTCGCCCGCGACGGTGGCCGCTGCATGTACTGCGGGGCCGTCGCCACCAGCGTCGACCACGTCATCCCGCGCAGCCGGGGCGGCCAGCACGTCTGGGACAACGTCGTCGCCGCGTGCCGCCGCTGCAACCACGTCAAGGCCGACCGGCACCTGCTGGAGCTCGGCTGGCGGCTGCGCCACCAGCCCGCCCCGCCGTCCGGCCTGGCCTGGCGGATCATCGGAACGGGCCACCGGGATCCCCGCTGGATGCCGTACCTCCAGCCGTACGGTGCGGACGACGCGCTGGAGCGCATCGGGGTCGCCGCGTCATAGGGGCGCGTACCCGACTACGGGACCACCGAGAAGGCCGAGGCCGACCAGAGGCTGCAGCCGAAGCGGGTCGCCCGGCGGTCGCAGGTGACGCGGACGAACCGGGTGTCCGGAGCGTCCAGCCGGACGGTGTCCACACCGCCCCGCGAGGTCACCGCGACGGCCGGGCGCCAGCTCACGCCGTCGGCGGACGTCTCGACCCGGTAGGCGGAGGGGTACGCCTCCTGCCAGTGCAGGCGCAGCAGCCCGATCCGGGCCGGGGCCGCCAGTTCCGCCCGCCACCAGGCGCCGTCCACCGCCGGCGAGGACCACCGGGTGGCGTCCGAACCGTCCACCGCCGCCGACGCCGGGAAGCCCGGACCCTCGTCCGCCGAGGAGGAGGCCCGCGCGCCGCGCAGCAGGTCCGGCCCGCCGGTGCGCGGCACGGCCCGCACGGTCAGGGTGCGCGTCTCCCCGGCGAAGGCCACGGGGACGGCGTAGGTCCCGGCCGGGGTGCCCGCCGGCACGGTCACCTCCAGCGGGACGGACACCCGCGTGCCGCGCGGCACCACCACGTCTCCCGGCACCCGGACGCCCACCCCGGCCGGCGGGGCCGCCGTGAACGGGCCGCGCACCTCGCCCGGCCCCAGGGCCGACAACTGCGCGGTCACCGTCCGCGGGCCGCCACCGATCTCCACGTCGGCCGGCGCCCCGTCGGCCAGGTCGAGGCGGACCCGCGGCCCGTCCGCGAACCACGGCACCACCGCGTGGACCACCGGGTCGGCGCCCGTCCACGACAGCCGCACGGCGTCGGCGCGCACCCCGGCCGCGTCGGCCTGGGTCCACCCGGAGACGGTCGCCTCGCCGATCCGGCGCCAGCCCTCGCCCGGTACCCGCACCTCCACCACCGCGCCCCGCGCGTCGGCGGCCGGCGGGTCCGTCATGACGGTGACCGCGGACAGCGGGCGCGCGGAGTCCAGCCGGACCGTCCAGGAGCCGGGAGCGTGCTCCACGGTGCCCTCCTGGCGGGCCGCGCCCGTCCAGGCGTCGGACTCCTCGGCCGCCCTCTTCAGGAAGGGGTCCAGCACGGAGGTGTCCACCCGGGCCCCGCCCTTCTCGGCCAGGGCCCGCCGTGCCGCGTCCAGTTCCCGCGAGGCCCGCCAGGCGGCGGCCCCGTCGCCGCGGGCCTCGGCCCGCAGCAGGTCCACGGCCAGCTCGCCCGCGGCCCCGTAGCGCGAGAGCCGCTCCAGCCAGGGGCCCGCCTCGGCGGCGTACGAGGGCAGCCGGGCCGGGGCTTCCCGCAGCACGGTGAAGGCCGCCCGCAGCCGCTCGCCCGCCTTGGGGTCACCGGTGGCGCGGGCCCGCCAGAACTCCTCCACCAGCGGCTTCAGGTACGCGGACTCCTCCAGCTTGAGCCCCGAGGAGGCGGTGTTGCCGGCCAGGGCGGCCAGCGCCTCGCGGGTGCGCCGGTCGGGGCCCGCCAGTTCGCGCACCGCCGCGGCCCAGGACTCCCCGGCCCGGTAGCCGCGCGGGTTCCAGGCGTAGTCCGCCGCCGTGAACAGCGGGATCCGCGACAGGGTGCCCTGTTCCATGGCGTTGGCCAGCACCCCGGCCGAGCCTCCGGCCACCGCCGGGTCGCGGCCCGCGTAGGGGCCGAGGAAGATGCGGCCCGGGTCCCAGTCGTTGACCGGGTAGTTGTCCATGGTGACCAGCGGGTGCCCGAGCGCGGACCGGGCTCCGGCCAGCTCCTTGCCCGTGATGGTGCGCGGCACCACGCCCACGCCCGTCCAGGCCACCTCCACCCGGGGGTCCAGCGCGCCGGCCAGCGCCGTCCGGTAGGTGGTGGCGCCGTCCTGGAAGTACTCGGTCGGCAGCAGCGACAGCGGGGCGGACCCCGGGTGCCGGGCGGCCAGGTGCGCCGCCAGTTCGCCCGCGACCTCCGCGTGCGCCTTCGCCGCCGCCGCGGGACCCGTGCCGTACCGGACCCGGTCGGCCCGGCAGCCCCACTCCGTGTAGCTGACGTCCTGGAACTGCAGCTGGAAGGCCCGGAAGCCCAGCTCCCACATGGCGTCCACCTTGCGCAGCAGCGCCGCCCGTTCGTCCGCCGAGGCCAGGCACATGGACTGCCCCGGTGACACCGCCCAGGCGAGGACCACCCGGTTGGCGCGGGCCCGTTCCGTCAGGGCCCGGAACTCCTCCTGCCGCTCCGGCGGGTAGGGGTCGCGCCAGCCCGTCGTGCGGTACGGGTCGTCGCCGGGGGCCAGCAGCAGGCGGTTCTGCTTGGTGCGGCCCAGGAAGTCGATCTGGGCGAGCCGCTGCTCCCGCGACCAGGGCTGCCCGTAGAACCCCTCGGTGACCCCGCGCACGGGGGCGATCGGCCAGTCGCGCACCAGCATCCCGGGCACCTTCCCGGGCCCGGCCGCCAGCAGTTGACGCAGCGTCTGCGCGGCGTGGAACAACCCGTCCTCGCCCACCCCGGCCAGCGCGACCGTGTCCCGGCCGCCGGTGCGGCCCACCGCCAGCCGGTATCCGCCGTCGGGCAGGTCGCCGGCCGCGGCCGCGCCGAGGGAGCGCAGCGCGGCCTCGGCGTCGGGGCCCTGGAGCCGTACGACGAGGGCCCGTTCGGGCAGCGCGGCCCCGGGGGTCCGCTCGTGCAGGGTCCGTACGCCCGCCCCGCGCAGGGCGGTGCGCACCACCTCGGCGGCGTACGGGTCCACGTCGTGCGGCGCGACCAGCACGGCCTCCGCCCCCACCGGCAGCTCCCGTCCCGGATCGGCGACGGCCGACTGCGGCCGGGGCCACACGGCGGGCCCCTCGGCGGCGGTTCGCGGGGGATCGGAGCCCGGGTCGAGCAACGGTACGGGGACCGCGGCGGAAGCGGCGGCCGAGCCGCCGTCGGGACGCGGCGTACCGGAGGTCTTCGGCGAGGCGGTGATGCCCTGCGGGGTCGCGGCGACCGCCCCGCCGAGCAGGCTCCCGATGACGGCGACCGCCGCCGCGGTGCTCCGCTTCCTGCCCCTGAGCTGCACGGAGCCTCCCCGTCCCGAGTCGTCCCCCGCTCGTACGAACGAGCCAGAGCCCACCACCCACGCGGCTGAAGTGTCAATCGGGGCGGGTGATCTGACCTGGATCCGCCAGGAATGCGATGCCCCCGACTGGGTATGGCTGCGGTGTTCACCGGGGGTGTTGCATGGGCGCGTCCGACGGACCCGCACGAAGGAGTGCTCCCATGAACGCCCGAACCGCCGCCCGAACCGCCGCCCGAACCGCCGTCCGCACCACCGCCCGTGCCCACGCCCCGCTCGCCCACCTGCCCGCCCCGTCCGGGCCGGCGCAGGGCCCCCTCACCAGCGAGCCCCCGCTGGCCGGCTCCGCGTACGCGCCGCTGACCAGCGAACCCCCGCTGCTGGAGGAGGCCCCGCTCACGAGCGAGCCGACCACCCCCGCACCGTCCGCCGCGGGCCTCTAGGGCACCGGGCGGACCGCCCCACCCCACGACAAGGGAGCTCCATGGACGACCTCGCCCGGCTCGCGGCCCTGCACGGCGTCGCCACCCGCTACCAGCCCGCCGAGGACGTCACCGTCGACGTCCCCGAGGCCACGGTCCGGGCCGTCCTCGGGCTGATCGGGGTACCGGTCGACACCGCCGGGGACGTCCGGGGCCTGGCCGACTCCGCCGAACGGGAGCGGGCCGCGCGGCTGCTGCCGGCGACCGTCGTGCAGTGGCGCGGGGAGGCCGTCCCGGCCGCCCTGGCCGCGCTGCCGCCCGGCACCCGGCTGCGGGTGGCCCCCGAGGACGGGGCGGCGCAGCGGGACTGGGACGCGGAGCTGCCCCTCGGGGTCCACCGGCTCACCGCGCGGGCCCCCGACGGGCGCACCGCCGGGGCCACCCTGATCGTGGCCCCGGACCGGGCGCCGGCCACCCCCGGCCGGGCCCACGGGCTCCTGGTCCAGCTGTACTCGCTGCTCTCGGAGCGCTCCTGGGGCATGGGCGACCTCGGGGACCTGGCGGAGCTGGCCCGCTGGGCGGCCCGCACCCACGGCGCCGGGTTCGTCCAGGTCAACCCGGTGCACGCGGCCGTTCCCGGCACGCCGACCGACCCCTCCCCGTACCGGCCGGCCTCGCGCCGCTTCCCCGACCCGGTGTACCTGCGGGTCGAAGACGTCCCCGAGTACGCGCACTGCCCGGAGCGGGCCGCACTCGACGAACTGGCCTCCCGGGGCGGGCGGCTGCGCCGGGAGGTGCTGGAGAAGGGCGCCCTGATCGACCGGGACGCCGTCTGGGACCTCAAGCGCGCCGCCCTGGAACTGCTGTACGCCGTACCGCGTTCCCCCGTACGGCAGGCCGCCTACGAGGAGTTCCGCGCCGGGCAGGGCGCCCCGCTGGAGCGGCACGCCGCCTGGTGCGCGGCGGCCGCGGGGGAGGATCCGGCGGAGCGCGCCGACTTCCACGCCTGGCTGGTGTGGCTGACGGACGAGCAGCTCACGGCCGCCCAGCGGGCCGCCCGGGAGGCCGGGATGGCGGTCGGGATCGTGCACGACCTCGCGGTGGGAGTGCACCCCGAGGGCTCCGACGCCCGGACCGGGCCCTTCCACGCCCGGCACGTCTCGGTGGGCGCGCCGCCGGACGCCTTCAACGCGCGGGGCCAGGACTGGGGGCTGCCGCCCTGGCGCCCCGACGTCCTGGAGGAGTCCGCGTACGCGCCCTTCCGGGACCTGCTGCGCGGTGTGTTCCGCTACGCGGGCGCGGTGCGCGTCGACCACGTCATGGGCCTGTTCCGGCTCTGGTGGATCCCCGAGGGAGCCCCGCCCGCCGAGGGCACGTACGTCTCCTACGACGGCGAGGCGATGCTGGCCGTCCTGGTGCTGGAGGCCCATCGGGCCGGGGCGCCGGTGGTCGGGGAGGACCTGGGGACGGTGGAGCCGCGGGTGCGCCGCGCGCTGGCCCGGCGCGGGATCCTGGGCACCTCCGTGCTGTGGTTCGAGCGGGACTGGTCCGGCGACGGCGATCCGCTGCCGCCCGGGGCCTGGCGGGAGGACTGCCTGGCCACCGCCACCACCCACGACCTGCCGCCCAGCGCGGCGAAGCTGGCCGGGGCGCACGTCGAACTGCGCGACCGGCTCGGTCTGCTGACCCGCCCGCCGGAGCGGGAGCGGGCCGAGGACGCCGCCGACACCGCGCAGTGGCTGCGGGTACTGGACGGGCTCGGGCTGGATACCAAGGGCGAAGAGGCCGCCGTGCAGGCCCTGTACGCCTTCCTGCTGCGCACTCCCGCCCGGCTGGTCGGCGTGTGGCTGCCGGACGCGGTGGGGGACCGGCGGCCGCAGAACCTGCCGGGCACCTGGGACCAGTACCCCAACTGGCGGCTGCCGGTCGCGGACGAGGCGGGCCGTCCGCTGACCCTGGAGGCACTGACGGCCTCGCCCCGGGCGAACGCCCTGCTGAGCGCGGTGCGGGAGGGGGCGGGGACCCGTACGGCACCCCCGGGCGCGCGCCCGCTTTAGGTGTTCGCTACTTTGGCACCGTGGACAAGAAGAACGCTCTGCGCGCCGGCGCCGTCACGGCCGGATCGACGCTGATGATGCTGCTGATGACGTCTCCCGCCCTCGCGCTCACCCGCGACGACGGCGACGACCCGGGTCCGGGCCTGAGCATTGGCGAGACGCTCGGCCTCTACGTGGCCCTGCCGATCGTGCTGTTCCTGGTCATCGCGGGTCTCGTGATGGTCGGCGACAAGTCGCGCAAGCAGCAGTAACACCAGAACGGACGTGGGCCGGCCCGACGGGGCGGCGCCACTCCTGAAGACTTCCGGGGCGCCGGAGGTCCACCCGCCCGGCTCCGGCCCGGCGCGGGCGGACCTCCGGCGCCCCGTCGTGTCCGCGGCCGCCCGGAAGGGACGGTCCGGTGCACCTAGGGCTGCGGGACGTCGGCCAGCAGCTTGCGGAGCAGTCCCGTCAGGACGTCGACCTCCTCGGCGTCGAACCCCTTGAGGGCGGCGGCCTGCGTCTCCAGGCCGGCCCCGACCGCCTCGTCGATGAGCGCGAGTCCGCGCTCGGTGATGGTGACCTGGAGGCCGCGGCGGTCGTGCGGGTCCGGGCTGCGCGTGAGCAGTCCGGCCTTCTCCAGCTTGTCCAGGCGCCCGGTCATGCCGCCGGTGGTGAGCATGAGCGTGGCCGACAGCTGGCGGGGCGAGAGCGTGTACGGGGCCCCGGAGCGCCGCAGCGTGGCGACGACGTCGAACTCCCCGGTGGAGATCCCGTAGCGGTTGTAGACCCGCTCCATCGCGTCGCCCATGGCCCGGGCGATCCGGTAGATCCGGCCGAAGACGCTCATGGGGGCGGTGTCCAGGTCCGGTCGTACCGCGAACCACTGTGCGGTGATCGCGTCGACGGCGTCCTTGCTGGTTTCTTCCCTGATGGCCTGGTTCATGTCCGAAGTATCCAAGTTCCGCTTCCTCGTTCGCAAGGAAGTAGCTTGCGGAAAACTAGCTTAGTAGTAAGCTACTTACGAGCGATCTAGTTGGGGGCAGCGGGCTCCCGGTCGCCGCCGCCGAGGAGTCGCCGTGAACCGCGTCGCCACCATCGCACTGACCGCGCTGGCCCCCATCTCCTGGGGCTCCACGTACGTCGTCGCCAGCGAGCTACTGCCGCCCGACCGGCCGCTCTTCACCGGGGCCATGCGGGCCCTGCCCGCCGGACTGCTGCTGATAGCCCTCTCCAGGACCCTCCCCAAGGGCGCCTGGTGGTGGAAGTCCGCCGTCCTCGGCACCCTGAACATCGGGGCCTTCTTCCCCCTCCTCTTCCTCGCCGCCTACCGGCTGCCCGGCGGTGTCGCCGCCGTACTGGGCGCCGCGGGCCCGCTGTTCGTCGTGGGCCTCGCGGCCCTCCTCCTGGGGGAACGGGCCAGGCTGCGCCACGTGCTCGCCGCCGTGGTCGCCGCGTTCGGCGTGAGCATGGTGGTGCTGACCGCGGAGGCGGAGCTCGACCTCATCGGCGTCATCGCCGGCATCGTCTCCTCCGCCTCCATGGGCGCCGGCACCGTGATGACCAAGCGTTGGGGGCGCCCCGAGGGCGTCGGCCCGCTGGCCGTGACCGGCTGGCAGCTCACCGCGGGCGGACTCGTCATCATCCCCATCGCCGCCCTCGTCGAAGGGGCCCCGCCCGCCCTCGACGGCAAGGCCTTCCTCGGCTACGGCTACATGATGCTGATCAACACCGGAGCCGCGTACGTCCTCTGGTTCCGCGGCATCGGCAAGCTCTCCGCCACCTCCGTCACCCTGCTCGGCCCGCTCTCCCCGCTCACAGCCGCCGTCATCGGCTGGGCCGCGCTGGGCCAGGCGCTGACCCCGATCCAGCTGGTGGGCATGGCGATCGCCTTCGGAGCCACCGTCTTCGGGCAGCTCCCGGGCCGCGCCGACCGCGCCTCCGCGGCCCGGGCGGTCGCGACACCCGAGGAACCGTTCAGTTCTCCTGAAGCAACCGATCGAAATGTTTCGATGGACCTGAGCAATGCGGAGATGCGACGGTAGGGCACATCCAGACCGGCTCCAGAACCGAGGGGGAGACACCCAGGTGGCCGTCACCGACCGCGCCCGAACCGTTTCGCAGGAACAGCAGCAGTCCGACAGCGGACGCGGGAAGAAGGGGGCCGCCGGGGTCGGCGTCCTCCTCGCCCTGCTCGCGACGGTCGTCTGGTCCGGCAGCTTCGTGGCCACCCGGGGCATGGCCGGGTCCGTCCCGCCCGTCCAGGCCGTCTTCTGGCGCTGGATCATCGCCGCCCTCGCGGTCGCCCCCTTCGCGGCCCGGCAGGCCTGGCAGCAGCGGGCCCTGATCCGCAAGCACCTCGGCTACGTCGGCCTCGCCACCCTCTTCGGCGTCACCCTCTACAACACCCTCGTCCACCAGGCCGGCCTGACCACCTCCGCCTCCAACATGGGCATGATCATGGCTGCTTCGCCGGTCATCATGGCTCTCTACGCCCGCCTCGGCGGCGAACGGCTCGGCATCCGGCGGACCTTCGGGATGCTGCTCGCGGCCTTCGGGGTCCTGCTCCTCGTCGGAGACGGATCGCTCGGCTTCGACTTCACCGCCGGCGACCTGTGGATGTTCGCCGCCGCGCTCTCCTTCGCCACCTACAGCGCGCTCCTGAAGCGCAAGCCCGCCGAGATCGGCGGCCTCGCCTTCCTGATCACCACCTTCGTGCTCGGCGCGCTGATGCTGGCCCCCGCCTACGCCGTCTCCCTCCACGTGCAGGGCGGCTTCGAGGCCACCGCCGGGACGGTCGGACCGCTGCTCTACGTCGGCGTGTTCTCCTCCGCCGTCGCCTTCTTCGCCTGGAACAAGGCCATCTCGATCATCGGCGCCGCCCGCGCGGGGGTCGTCTACTACCTCCAGCCGGTCTGCGTGGCGGGCCTGGGCCTGCTGCTCCTCGGCGAGCGCACCGGCCCGGCCGAACTGCTCAGCATGGTGCTGATCCTCGGCGGAGTCGGGCTGGCGAGTGTCACCCGGAGGTAGGTTCGGGGGCGTGATCGAGTGGGACATCAAGAAGCTGCGGATCCTGCGGACGCTGGCCCACCGGGGGACCGTCACCGCGACGGCCGAGGCGCTGCACATGACGCCCTCGGCCGTTTCGCAGCAGCTGACCAACCTCGCCCGGCAGCTGGGGGTCCCGCTGCTGGAGGCCCAGGGGCGCCGGGTCCGGCTCACCGACGCCGCCCACCTGGTGCTGCGTCACACCGAGGACGTCTTCGCCCAGCTGGAGCGGGCAGACGCCGAACTCACCGGGTACCTGGCCGGGGAGACCGGGGAGGTCCGGATCGGCGCCTTCTCGACCGCCGTACCGGTGCTCGTCGTCCCCGCCGTCGCGGCCCTGCGGCGCAGCCACCCCGGGATCGAGGTCCGGATCCGGGAGACCGAGGCCGCCGAGTCCTACGAACTCCTCTCCGCCGGGGTCGTCGACCTCGCGCTGTCCCTCGCCGCCCACGCCCCGGGCGCCGGTGACCCCCGCTTCACCCGGGTCACCCTGCTGGAGGACCCCCTGGACATCGCGCTGCCGCCCGGCCATCCGCTGGCCGCGGCGCGGGGCCTGCGGCTGGCCGACCTGGCCGGGGAGCGGTGGATCTACGGGGGCAGCGGACCCTGGTCGGAGATCACCCGCAGCGCGTGCGAGGCGGCGGGGTTCCTACCGGAGCAGGCGCACTCGGCGTCCGGGTGGACGGCGATCCTGGCGATGGTGGAGGCGGGGATGGGGGTCGCGCTCGTACCGCGGATGGTGTCGGGGCGGGCGGAGGGGGTCGCGGTGCGGGTCCTRCACCAGGACCTGCCCACGCGGCACGTGATCGCCGCCCTGCGGCGGGGCTCGGAATCGGCCCCCGCCCTGGCCCGCGTCCTGACGGCCCTCCAGTCCGCGGCCGTCTGACCGGGGCGCCGCCGCTGCGCGGGGCCGTCCCCTACCCGCCCTTCCTCCGTTCCCGCCTCAGACGCCGGCGCGGCTGAAGACACGGGCGCGACCCGTGCCCGTGCCGGGTGCGGCTCCCGACACGGCGCTCCGCGCCCGCGCCTCAATCGCCGGCGGGGCTGGAATTGCCCTGCGGGCAATCCAGCCGGGCGGGGCACCCACCGGGCAGAGTGTCCACCGGCCGGAAAACCAGCCGGGTGGGGAATCCAGCGCGGGGGCATCCAGCCGGGCGGCCAATCCAGCGGGGCGGGCAATCGGGCCGGCCAAATCCAGCCCCGCCGGCGTTTGAGGCGCGGGGGTCCGGGGGCGGAGCCCCCGAAGGGTCCGGGCGGAGCCCGGGGAACGGTGGAAGGGCGGGTAGGGGACCAGCCCCGCGCAGCGGCAACCCACCCGCACCCGGCCCGGCCACGCCGGCACCGGGGCGAAGCTCCGGACGCGGAACGGCCCCGCCCGGCCCCGCGAAGGGGCGGGCGGGGCCGGGGGCGTCAGCCGGGGGCGTCAGCCGGGGGCGTCAGCCCTGGGTGGCGGCGGCCGCGTCGGCGGCCTGGGCCTTCAGGGCACGCTCGACCCCCGCCCGGGACTCCGACACCAGCCGCCGCAGCCCCGCGTTCGGCTCGGCCGAGGCCAGCCACGCGTCGGTCGCGTCGAGCGTCTCCTGCGAGACCTGCAACGACGGGTACAGACCCACCGCGATCTGCTGGGCGATCTCGTGGCTGCGGGTGTCCCAGATCTCCTTGACCACGGCGAAGTACTTCTGCGCGAACGGCGCGAGCAGCTCCCGCTGGTCGCTCTGGACGAAGCCGCCGATCACGGCCTCCTGCACCGCGTTCGGCAGGTCCGCGGAGTCGATCACCGACGCCCACGTCTCCGCCTTGGCGGCGGCCGTCGGCCGCGCGGCACGGGCCGTCGCCGCGTGGCGCTCGCCCGCCGCCGTCGCGTCCCGCTCCAGCTCGGCCGCGATGGCCGGCTCGTCCGCGACGCCGGTGGCGACCAGGCGCTCCAGGAACGCCCACCGCAGCTCGGTGTCCACGACCAGGCCCTCGACGGTCTCGGAACCGTCCAGCAGCGCCGCCAGGTACGCGAGCTGCTCCTCGGTACGGGCCGTCGCCGCGAAGGCCCGTGCCCACGCCAGCTGGTGGTCGCTGCCCGCCTCGGCCGTCCGCAGGTGCTCCCGCGTGGCCTCGGTCCAGGTCGCCAGGCCCTGCTCCCGCCACGCCGGGTCGGCGTACAGGTCCACGGCCAGCTTCACCTGGCGGTGCAGGGACTGCACGACGCCGATGTCGGACTCCTTGCCGATGCCCGACAGGACCAGCGCCAGGTAGTCGCGGGCGGCGAGCTCGCCGTCGCGGGTCATGTCCCAGGCGGAGGCCCAGCACAGGGCGCGCGGCAGCGACTCGGTGAAGTCGCCCAGGTGCGCGGTGACGTTGGCCAGCGACACCTCGTCCAGGCGGACCTTGGCGTAGGACAGGTCGTCGTCGTTGAGCAGCACCACGGCCGGACGGGCGCGGCCCACCAGCTCCGGCACCGCCGTCCGCTCGCCGTCGATGTCCAGCTCGACGCGGTCCGTGCGGACCAGCTTGCCGTCCTGGAGCTCGTACAGGCCGACCGCGATGCGGTGCGGGCGCAGCACCGGCTCGCCCTTGGCGCCCGCGGGCAGGGCCGGGGCCTCCTGGCGGACGGCGAAGGCGGTGATGACGCCGTTCCCGTCCGTCTCGACCTCCGGGCGCAGGATGTTGATGCCCGCCGTCTCCAGCCACGCCTTCGACCATGCGGTCAGGTCGCGGCCGGAGGTCTCCTCCAGCGCGCCCAGCAGGTCGGACAGCCGGGTGTTGCCGAACGCGTGCGCCTTGAAGTAGGCCTGCACGCCCTTGAAGAAGGCGTCCATGCCGACGTAGGCGACGAGCTGCTTGAGGACCGAGGCGCCCTTGGCGTACGTGATCCCGTCGAAGTTGACCAGGACGTCGTCCAGGTCACGGATGTCCGCCATGATCGGGTGCGTCGACGGCAGCTGGTCCTGGCGGTACGCCCAGGTCTTCATGGAGTTGGCGAAGGTGGTCCAGGCGTGCGGCCACTTCGAGCCCTCCGCGTACGCCTGACAGGCGATGGAGGTGTACGTCGCGAACGACTCGTTCAGCCACAGGTCGTTCCACCACTCCATGGTGACCAGGTCGCCGAACCACATGTGCGCGAGCTCGTGGAGGATCGTCTCCGCGCGGACCTCGTACGCCGCGTCCGTCACCTTGGAACGGAAGACGTACTGGTCGCGGATGGTGACCGCACCGGCGTTCTCCATCGCGCCCGCGTTGAACTCGGGGACGAAGAGCTGGTCGTACTTGGCGAAGGGGTAGTCGTAGGCGAACTTCTCCTGGAACCAGTCGAAGCCCTGCCGGGTCACGTCGAAGATCGCGTCCGCGTCGAGGAACTCGGCGAGCGAGGGGCGGCAGTAGATGCCGAGCGGGACGGACTGCCCGTCCTTGCCCTCGTACGAGCTGTGGACGGCGTGGTACGGGCCGACGATCAGCGCGGTGATGTACGAGGAGATCCGCGGGGTCGGCTCGAAGGCCCACACCCGGTCCTTCGGCTCCGGCGTCGGGGAGTTCGAGATGACCGTCCAGCCCTCCGGGGCCGTCACGGTGAACCGGAACGTCGCCTTCAGGTCGGGCTGCTCGAAGCTGGCGAAGACCCGCCGCGCGTCCGGCACCTCGAACTGGGTGTACAGGTAGGCCTGCTGGTCGACCGGGTCGACGAAGCGGTGCAGGCCCTCGCCGGTGTTGGTGTAGGCGCAGTCGGCGACCACGCGGAGCTCGTTGGCCCCGGCGGCGAGCCCGGACAGGGCGATCCGCGAGTCGTGGAAGACGGCGGCGGCGTCCAGCGCCTCGCCGTTCAGGACGACCTCGTGCACGGCCGGCGCGACCAGGTCGATGAAGGTCTCGGCGCCGGCCTCGGCCGACTCGAAGCGCACGGTGGTCACGGACGGGAAGGTGCCGCCCTCCTGCGCACCGCTGAGATCCAGTTCGACCTCGTACGAGTCGACGGTGAGCAGCTTCGCCCGCTGCTGAGCCTCTTCACGGGTGAGATTCGTGCCAGGCACGCGGTCATCTCCTTTGATGGTGACGTTGCCCCGCCATCCTTCCACGCGCTCCGCGTCACCGCGCCGGACTAATCCACGGGCGAACGCGCGGTCCGATTCCCGCCGGCCCCGGCGGACCGGGCGGGGCACGATCGCAGTCATGACCTCCTCCACCGTCCGCGCCGCCGGAACCCCTTCCGCCGTCCTGCCCCGCCCCCTCGCCCCCGACGCCCTCGCCGAGCTGCGCCGGCGCGACGATGCGGGCCGGCCCTGCCTGCCGTACGAGGACCCGGAGGGCGGGGCCCCGCTGCGCTGCTGCCTGCGCCGCAGCCGGGCGGGCGAGCGCATCGCCCTGGTCTCCTACGCGCCGCTGCGCCGCTGGGCGGCCGGGGCCGGCGCCGATCCGGGGGCGTACGACGAGCAGGGGCCGGTGTTCGTGCACGCCGGCCCCTGCGCGGGTCCGCCGCGGGACGGCCGCCTGCCGTTCGGGACGCCGGGGGCTCTGCGCGTCGCCCGGCGCTACGACGCGGGCGGCCGGATCCTCGGCGGGCGCGTACTGGACCTCGGCGAGGAGCCCGACGCGGTCGTCCGGCAGGCGCTGGCCGAGGCCTTCTCCGACCCGGAGGTCGCCCTCGTGCACGTCCGCGCGGCGGAGTACGGCTGCTTCCTCTACGAGGTGCGGCGGCCGTGAAACGGGGGAGGGGCGGGCGCCGTACGGCACCCGGCCCTCCCGCGCCCGGGGCCCGGATCAGCCCTGGCGCAGCTCCTCGGCCACGAGCTCGGCGATCTGGACGGCGTTCAGCGCGGCGCCCTTGCGCAGGTTGTCGTTCGACAGGAACAGCGCGATGCCGTTGTCCACCGTCTCGTCGACGCGGATGCGGCCCACGTACGAGGCGTCCTTGCCGGCCGCCTGGAGGGGGGTCGGGATCTCGGACAGCTCGACGCCGGGGGCGTCCCCCAGCAGCTCGTAGGCGCGCTCGACGCTCAGCGGGCGGGCGAAGCGGGCGTTGACCTGCAGGGAGTGACCCGAGAAGACGGGGACGCGCACGCAGGTGCCGGAGACCTTGAGCTCCGGGATCTCCAGGATCTTGCGGGACTCGTTGCGGAGCTTCTGCTCCTCGTCGGTCTCGAAGGAGCCGTCGTCGACCAGGTTGCCCGCGAGCGGGACCACGTTGTAGGCGATCGGGCGCTTGTAGACGGCGGGCTCCGGGAAGTCCACCGCGCCGCCGTCGAAGGTCAGCTGGTCGGCGGCCTCGGAGACCGCGCAGGCCTGGCCCTTGAGCTCGGCCACGCCGGCCAGGCCCGAGCCGGAGACGGCCTGGTAGGTGGTGGCGACCAGCGCGGTCAGGCCGGCCTCGTCGTGGAGCGGGCGCAGCACGGGCATCGCGGCCATCGTGGTGCAGTTCGGGTTCGCGATGATGCCCTTGGGACGGTTCTTGATCGCGTGCGGGTTGACCTCGGAGACGACGAGCGGGACCTCGGGGTCGCCGCGCCAGGCGGAGGAGTTGTCGATCACGACGGCGCCCTGGGCGGCGACCTTCTCGGCCAGGGCCCGGGAGGTGGAGCCGCCGGCGGAGAAGAGCACGATGTCCAGGCCGGAGTAGTCGGCCGTGGAGGCGTCCTCGATGGTGATCTCGCGGCCCTCCCACTCCAGGGTCGAGCCCGCCGAACGGGCCGAGGCGAACAGCCGCAGCTCGTCCACCGGGAACTTGCGCTCGGCCAGGATGCCGCGCATGACTCCGCCGACCTGTCCGGTGGCTCCGACGATTCCGACCCTCACGGTGACTCCTCTTGGTACGTAGGCGCGGGCGCGCGTGAGGCCATCATGCGTTCGACCCCACGAGGATTGTCCAATCCATTGTCCGAGACGCGGACGGTGTCCGGGATGTGAACCTGTGTGGCGAGTCCGTGGCGGGCGTGTTGCAGGCCCCCCGAACATCCGTTTTGCCTGGTCAAGGCCGGTTAGCGTCCGGTCTGCCGTGCCCGTTATCCGGACACGGCGTACCAGACATCGGAACGCTCACCTCGGGGAGAACACCGTGCGGGACATCCGCCACCGCCGCCGGTCGATACCGGCCCTCGCCGCCCTCGCGGCCGCCGCCGTCGCCGCGCCGCTCCTGATCGCCGCCGCCCCGGCGTCGGCCCACGACAACGACCACCGGGACCGGCGCGGGGCCAAGCTGGCCAAGGAGCTCGTGGAGGAGGTCACCGCCCGCGGGGCCTACCGCCACCTCGCGAAGTTCCAGCAGATCGCCGACGCCAACGGCGGCAACCGCGCCGCGGGCACCCCCGGCCAYGCGGCCTCCGCCGCCTACGTGCACGACACCCTGAAGAAGGCCGGGTACGACGTCTCGTACCAGGACTTCGACATCTACGAAGCGCACACCAGGACGGAGAAGACCACCGTCCTCGGCGAGGGCGGGCGCGAGCTGGCGACCGCCGCCTTCACCTTCACCGCGTCCACCCCGGCCGGCGGCCTCGTCGCCCCGCTCGCCCTCGCCCGGGTCGACGAGACCCCCGGCTGCACCGCCGACGACTACCCGGTCGGCGCCTTCGCCGGGAAGATCGCCCTGGTCAAGCGGGGTGCCTGCACGTTCGTGGAGAAGCAGAGGGCCGCCGCCGCGGCGGGCGCCCTCGGCGTGATCGTCTACAACCACAGCGGCACCACGCCGGTGCGCGGCGGCTTCTCCTCCCCGGCCGAGGGGGTCATCCCGAGCGCGGGCATCACCCTGGCCGACGGCGAGGCGCTGACCGCGGCCGCCGCCCGGGGCGAGGTGAAGGTGCGCCTGGACCTGGACCAGGAGCACGTGAAGAAGACCACCCGCAACGTGATCGCGGAGACGAAGGGCGGCCGCGCCGACCGCGTGGTGACCCTCGGCTCCCACCTGGACTCGGTTCCCGAGGGCCCCGGGATCAACGACAACGGCTCGGGTTCGGCGGGTCTGCTGGAGGTGGCCCTGAAGCTCGCGGACGAGGGCGCCAACAAGAAGGGCGGGGCGACCGCGAACAAGGTGCGCTTCGCCTGGTGGTCGGCGGAGGAGCTGGGCCTGCTCGGATCCGAGCACTACGTGGCGCAGCTGTCCGCGCGGCAGAAGAAGGACATCGCCCTCTACCTGAACTTCGACATGATCGCCTCGCCGAACCCGGCGCAGTTCGTCTACGACGGCGACGACTCGGACAGGACCGGCGAGGGCGCGGGCCCGGCCGGCTCGGCGCAGATCGAGGCGCTGATCAACGGCTTCCTCGACAGGAAGGGCAAGCCGCACGAGGGCAGTGACTTCGACGGCCGCTCCGACTACGGCCCGTTCATCGCGAACGGCATCCCGGCGGGCGGCACCTTCACCGGAGCCGAGGGCGTCAAGACGGCGGAGCAGGCCAAGCGCTACGGCGGCACGGCCGGGGCCCCGTACGACCCGAACTACCACGGGGCCGGCGACACCCTGAAGAACCTGGACCTCAAGGCCTTCGACACCAACCTGGACGTCATCGCCCACGCGGTGGGCACCTACGCGCAGGACCTGAGCTCGATCGGCAGGTAGCGCGGCCCGGCCCAGGGGGGCGGGTACGGCGAAGGGGCGGGCGCCCGATGCGGGCGCCCGCCCCTCCSTCATGCCGTCACACCCCGGGGGGAGTTACGGGAGGACCTTCTCGATCTGCACGCTGCCGAGGCCGGCGGCGGTGCCGCGGGCGTTGAGCAGCTGGACCTGGCCGAAGAACTGACGGCCCTCGGGGGCCGCGCTGCTGACCAGGACGTTCGCCGAGACGTTCGCCGAGGCGCCGGTGGCGAGGTTCACCTTGGCGGCCTCGTCGACCTGGACGGAGCCCAGGGCGGAGGAGAAGTACACGTCGCGGTAGTCGTACGTGGTGGAGCCGGACGGGACCGCGTAGCCGATCACCTTGATGGTGTAGGTACCGGCGGCGGGCTTGGCCAGGCTCACGGCCTCCTCGGAGTCGCCGTCGGCGGAGGAAGCGACCTTGACGCCGTCCTTGTAGACCTCCAGGTCGAGGTCCGCGGCGGTGTCGGAGGTCTTGCCGATGGCGACGTCGAGGCGGGAGACGCCCTCGCCGACGGTGACCTCGGTGGTCTGCGTCTCACCGGCCGCGATGGTCGGCTTGGCGACCTTCGCGGAGCCGAGCGGGCCGCCCTGGAGCGTGCCGCTGGAGATGGCCGCGCCGTCGTTCTTCACGGTCCACTGGACCGGCGCCGGGGTGCCCTGCTTGACCTCGGGGAGGACCTTGACGGCCGGGTCGAAGCCCGCGCCGAGGACCGAGACGTCCAGCTTGAACGGGTTGTCGAGCAGCGGCGACGTGCGGCGCGACTCGACCTCGATCTCCCAGACGCCCGGCTGCGGGTCGGCGTACGAGCGCAGGTCGGGGCGGCAGGTGTTCGCCGGGTTGTCGTAGTTCGGGTAGCACTGGGTGGTCGCGCTGTCCTCGACGCCCGTGCCGTACGGGTGGATCGAGATGAAGCGGGTCTGGCTGCCCGGCTTCAGACCGCCGAGGGCGACCTCAAGGGTCTTGGCGCCCTGCGGGACGGTCACGAAGTACGACTTGTGGCTGTTGCGCTGCACGGAGGAGGTGTCCGACAGCGTGAACGACGGCTTCGCCAGCGGGGTGGAGGCGACGACCGTGGCCAGGACCTGCTTGTCGATGCCCTCGGTGGTCGGGTCGTCGAGCTGCAGGATGCCGCTGTGCACGCCGGCCGACTTGACGTTGGCCTCGACCTTGATGGTGACGGGCTTGTTCAGCGGGAGCGTGACGTAGTCGTAGCCGCCGACGACCTTGAAGGTGCCGTCGTTGTTGCGCCAGCTCAGGTTGTGCCGGGTGCCGTACTTGACGCCCGTGGTGCGGGTGACGACGACGTCGTAGACCTTCTTCTGGCCGACCTTGAGGCCGCCCTCGCGGTCGTACAGGCCGGTGCCGAAGCCCGGGGTCTTCAGGAACTGGTCGAGCGCGGTGTCGACCGGGGCCTTGACGGTGAACTCTTCGGCCTTCGCGCCGCGCTGGATGGACTCCCAGGCGTCGACGATGTTGATGAGACCGGCACCCTGGGCGTGCGCCGGGACGTCGTCGATCTTCTTCGCGGTGCTGGTCAGCGCCACGCGCAGGTTCGCCGGGGTCAGCGCGATCTTCTGCTGCTTGGCGGCCGAGATCAGCAGGGCGCTGGCGCCCGTCGCCTGCGGCGAGGACATCGAGGTGCCCTGGAGCATCGAGTAACCGGCCGGCAGGCTGTAGCCGGCCTCCTTGACCGGGCTGCCGGGCAGCCAGGTCTGGGTGGTGTTGATCGCCGCGCCGGGGGCGGTGATGGTCGGCGTGAACCCGCCGTCCTCACGCGGACCGCGCGAGGAGAAGGGGAACATGTTGTACTTCTTCGACACGCCGGAGCCGTAGTTGGCCGCCCAGGTGTCCTTGGAGACCGCCGCGCCCACGGAGATGACCTTGTCCGCGAGGCCGGGGTCACCGATGGTGTTGACGCCGGGGCCCTCGTTGCCCGCCGAGATGACGAGCTGCACGCCGTAGGTGTCGATGAGGTTCTTGTACAGCTCCGAACGGGCGTTGTTGCCGTCGTTCAGGGCCGGGAGACCACCGATGGACATGTTGACGATGTCCACGCCGCGGTTGACGACGAGGTCGATCATGCCCTCGGTCAGCGCGATGTTGGTGCAGCCGCCGGACCAGGAGCAGGCGCGCGAGGAGACGAGCTTGGCGCCGGGCGCCTCACCGTTCATCTTGCCGCCGAAGAGGCTGTTGGCGGCCGTGATGCCGGCGACGTGCGTGCCGTGCTCCGACTCGATGATGCCGATGTTGACGAAGTCGGCCTTCTTGCCCACCCAGTCCCCGCCGAAGGGGTCCATCGGGACGTCCTTGCGGATCTGGATCACGAACGGGATGCGCTCGGCGACGTCGGTCGCCGGGTTGTCCGTGCCGAAGTAGCCGACCTGGTAGCCGTCCTTGTACGGCTTCATCGGCTCGTTGTTGGTGAAGTCGCCGTCCTGGTCGGTGTCGACGCGGACGGTGCCGGCCACCGGGTCGTACAGCATGCCGAACTTGTCGGTGGTGTCGCCGTCGCGGTTGACGTCGCCCTTCATGTCACCGGTGGCGGTGATCGACTCGCTGAAGCGGCTCCACTGGAAGGTGCCCTCGGGCGCCTTCCAGCTCTGGCCGCCCGCGGTGAAGGAGCCGCCGGTGGCGGTGACCGGGGTGACCTGGGGGCGCCAGGTGGCGTCGTTGTCCAGGATCGGGTCGGTCGCGGTGACCCAGTCGACGATCTTGCGCTCGCCGGTGGTGGTCTTCTGGAGGGCCGGGTGCGCGACGTCGACGCCCGAGTCCAGGATGCCGATGGTGACGCCGCGGCCGTCGGCCTGCGGGTTCTTCTGGACGAAGTCCACCGCGCCGGTCTCGAAGGACGGGTTGTACGGGTTCTTCGCCGGGGTGTTCTTGTCCGGCCCCGGGAAGGACCCGTCGGCGGTCTTCTTGGCCGAGCCGGCGTCCTTGCCCGCGTCGGGGCGCGGGTCCGGCAGCTGGATCTCCTGCCGCAGGTCCATGCCGTGTACGGATTCGAGCTTGGCGGCGGCCTTGAGCGCGGCCTCGGCCTTGTCGGTCGGCAGGGTCGCGCGGACGTAGCCGAGCTTGTCGTACGTCTGGCCCACCGAGGCGCCGTGGACGGCGTCGAGCTGGTCGGTCACCTGCTTGGTCTGCCCGGGAGCGGTGGCGACCATGACGGTGACGGTCGCGTCACCCTTGGCCTTGGCCTCTTGGAGCAGCTCGGCGTCGACCGAACCGAGCTTCTGGTCGGCGGACTTGACCGGCGGGGCGTTCCGCGGGTCGTCGCCGGCCGCCGCGAAGGCGGGGACGGCGCCGGTGGCGCAGAGGGCTGCCACCAGGCCCGCGGCTGCCGCGACGCGAGCGGCACGCCGCGCGCCGGGTATGGGCCCGGTGGTGGAGCTGGGGGAGTCGAGGGTCATCAGCATCCCTGGCTAAGTGAAAGATACGGTCCGGAATTCGGTGCCGGATGACCGGTCAGCTTTGCGCAAGTGACAGCTGTTTGGGGAGGGTTGTTATTGACCGAGACCTGACATGGCGGACTCTCGCCAGTGCGTACTACCCGCCAGTAGGGACATGTCGGGGCAAGGCGGGGCGACTCGCAGCGGTATGCGAGTTGATTTATCGACTTACCAGCCTCGCGCCGGGTGGGGTGCGGGCCTCCGTCTCATGACGGGTGTGACAGATTCCGACCGTTCAGCGCTCGCGCGTGCGCGCGTAGTGCCGCGAGGCCTTGGCGCGGTTGCCGCAGACGGCCATCGAGCACCAGCGCCGGGTGCCGTTGCGCGAGGTGTCGTGGAAGTGCAGGATGCACGTCTCCGAGGCGCACTTGCGGATCCGGTCGGGCGCCGACCGCAGCAGTTCCAGGTAGTCGCGGGCCGCGGTCCATGCGGGTCCCCAGGAAGGGTCGTCGAACTCCGCTCGCTCGCCCGGACCTTCGGCCGTGAGGGTGGCCCGGATGCGGCCGTGCTCCAGTACGGCGTCGATCAGCTCGCGGGCGCCGGTGTCGGCCGGGTCCGTAACGGCGCGGGCGAGGGCCTCGCGCGCGGTCAGCAGGTGGACCAGGGTCGACTTGTCGGCGCGGAAGCGGCCGTCCAGCCCCGTGCTCCGCAGCCAGAGGGCCAGCCCCTCCAGCCGGCTCAGGCCGAAGGCCCCGGCGAAGAGGTCGGTGGGCACGCCCTCCGGCATCCAGCGCGTGTTCACCAGGTCGAGGGCGAGCGGCTCCCCGATGAGCGGGCGGGGGTCCGTCGTCGGTACTGCCGTCATGTCCGCCTCCTCGCTCCGCTAACCCCTCAAGGGTACGTGGCCGGTTGACGCCCGGATCTCTAACCTCTAATCTCAATTTAGAAGGTTAGAATCACTGAAGGGAACCGTCATGACCGCCACCGCCGTCGGCACGCTCCGCACGGGCCACGTGGGCCTCAACGTCACCGACCTGGACCGCTCGCTCGCCTTCTACCGCGACGCCCTGGGCTTCGAGCTCCTCGGCGAGGGCAAGGAGGACGGCCGCCGCTTCGCCTTCCTGGGCCGCGACGGGGAGCTCGTCCTCACCCTCTGGCAGCAGGCGCAGGACCGGTACGCCCCTCAGGCGGCCGGACTGCACCACCTGGCCTTCTCCGCCGGCGCGATCGAGGAGGTCCGGGCGTACGAGGAGCGGCTGCGCGGCCTGGGCGTCGACTTCGCCTACGAGGGCGTCGTCGCCCACCGCGAGGGCGCCACCTCCGGCGGGATCTTCTTCCACGACCCGGACGGCACCCGGCTGGAGATCTCCGTGCCGACCGGCGCCGAGGGCGCACCCGCCCCGACCGCAGGTGCTCCGACCTGCGGGTTCTTCTAGGCCCTCAAGGAAGGGGAGCCGCCATGGACCGGTACCACCGGGGCTCGCTGGCCGTGCAGGAACGGGTCGGCGTGCGCGACCTCGCCGACCACGTCGGCCGCTCGATCGGCAGCGGTATCCGGGACGTCGCCGCGGCCTTCCTCGCCGGGCAGCCCCACCTCGTGGCCGGCGCGGCCGACGGCGAGGGCCGGGTGTGGGCCTCGATGCTCACCGGGCCGCCCGGTTTCGTACGGGCCGAGGGGCGCGGCCGGATCACCGTCTCGGGCGGCCTGCCCGACGGGGATCCGCTGGCCGGGGCGCTGGCCGTGGCCGGCACCCGGGTCGGCACCATCGCGCTCGATCCGCGCACCCGGCGCCGGATGCGGCTGGGCGGGTCCCTGGCCGTGACGGCCGGCGGGTTCGCGGTCGAGGCCGAGCGGGTCTTCTCCAACTGCCCGAAGTACCTCCAGAAGCGACAGCCGCTGGAGCTGGTGGCCGAAGGGCCCGGGGTCCTGTGGCGCGGGCCGGCGCTCACCCCCGGCCAGCAGCGGGCGGTCCGCGCGGCCGACACCTTCTTCATCGCCACCACCGCGGGGGCGGAGGGGGCCGACGCGAGCCACCGGGGCGGTATGCCGGGCTTCGTGGAGGTGCTCTCGCCGACCGAGCTGGCCTGGCCGGACTATCCGGGGAACGCGATGTTCCTGACCCTGGGCAACCTCCTCGCCGACGACCGGGCCGGGCTGCTCTTCCCCCACTGGGAGAGCGGCGCGCTGCTCCAGCTCAGCGGGCGGGCCCGGACCGAGTTCGGCGGCGCCGGGGAGCGCCGGGTGCGGTTCACGGTCGAAGCGGTGGTGGAGGGCCTGCATCCGGGGCGGCTGCGCTGGAGCGCCCCGGAGTACTCTCCGGCCAACCCGCCCGTTCACCGGGGCAGTACGACCAGGTAGGCGGCGGGCTCGCGGTCGGCGGAGGCCGTCAGGGCGGTCCGGACGACCGCGGCCTGCTGCTCGGGCCAGTCGCGCAGCTTGCGCGGGGTCAGGTGCAGCATGGTCACCCCGAGGCGCTCCAGGGTCTCCCGCTTGCGGACGGCCTCGGCCCAGTCCTCGTCCTCGCCCTGGCGGGGTGCGCGGGTGTCGATCTCGATGGCGACGGCCTGCTCGGGCCAGTAGGCGTCCACGCCGCCGAGGTGCGGGCCGCCGGGCAGCCGCAGGTCCACGTTCCAGACGGGCTCGGGGAGTTCGTAGCCCCGGACGAGCTGGTACAGCCGGTCCTCGGCGATGGCCCGGCCCTCGGCGAGCAGGGCCTCCACGGCGTCCACCACGTGCGGCCGGTTCAGCAGCCGGGCGACCGTCAGCTCCCGTACGACGGCCGCCGGTTCGCAGTGGCCGGCGCGGACGGCCTCGCTCAGCAGGCGGCGTACGGCGTCGGCGTCGGAGAGCTGGGCGATGGCGTCGGCGACGGCCCGCGCCACCGGGGCCACGGGCAGGCCCGTCACCTCCAGCGGCCGGGGCGGGGTGTGGGCGCGGACGATCCGGACGTCGCCGGTGGAACGCAGCCGGCGCGTGCCGGGCACGAGGACGTCGATGTGCGAGAGGCCGAGCAGGGCGGGGGCGGCGGAGAACCGGTAGAGCGCGAGCGCCGCCAGCCCGGTGATCATGACCTCGCCGCCGCGCCGGCCCGCGTACAGCAGGGCGGCGTGCAGCCGCTCCTCGCTCGTCGCGGGGCCGGAGTGCAGGAGGAACACCCCTGGCAGCACCTGCTGCCAGGGGCGCCCGGCGGCCTCGGCGGCGCTGACGCCGTGCTCGCGCAGCTGCGCGAGGGTCAGCACGCGGGGGCGGCTGGCGGTGAGGTGGGCCAGGGGGAGGGGTGCGTTCTGGTTCATGACGCGGTGATTCCCTCAGGCCATGGCCTTGCTAACGCCTGTTACACGTTCGTCGACAAATCCGGACAAGCTGGGGCTAAAGTACGGGCGTTCGAGTGCCGATGACGTGCCCTCGCCTGTCGTCTGTCGCCTGTCGCCTGTCGCCTGTCGCGCGTCGCAGCGTCGCCGCGTCGGCGGGGCCGGA